>JAHFQQ010000361.1 GCA_023259235.1 Polaromonas sp.
AATACAGGCCGGCGCCCACCGGGTGGTGCGTGTTGTGCGCCTCGTCCACTGCGTCGGCAATCGTGAGCTGGATCTGATGCGCCCACAGCCGGTCGGCCTCGCTTGCGCCAACCAGCTTGAGGCGCGGGCCCAAGTACAGCAGGATGGCGGCGGTCTGCCCGATGACGAGTTTGCCGTGCACCAGCACTGGGCACGCAAACGGCGGCCGCACAACGGACTCGTCTTGCAGGTAGTGAAACAAGGCCGGCAGCCCCTGCCCGTTTGACGCTTCTCCACGCGCGACCTCGACATAAGGCGCGCCGGCGGCCTCAAGCGCAAGACGGACAAATTCGCCGCGGCCCTGGATACCGGGCCAGTAATGGAGTTGGTAAGGCATGGTGTTGTTGAGTCAATAAAATCGGGGGAAACGGCCCATGGACACGACTAAAGCTTACAGCAGCGATTTGCCGTGCCCCGCACGTTCCATGGCAGCAGCTTCTTCCGAGCAAAACCGATTGACAGCGCCACTTCAGAAGTTATACTATTGTGTAACTTAATTTAAGGTTCGTGCCATGCCTACAGCAACACTTCGCACCGTTGGCGGCTCAGTCGTCATGGCGATACCCAAACGTCTTTTGGAGCTTGTTCATCTGCAATCAGGTTCACAGGTGGACATTGACGTTCAGCAAGGCCGTCTGATTGTCGTCCCGCAAAAAAAGAAACGCTACAAGCTCGCTGATTTGCTGGCGCAATGCAACCCGGCTTTGCCAATCACCGTCGATGAACAAGAATGGCTTGATGCACCTGCTGCTGGCCTGGAAGACGGCGCACAGGGACATTGATGCGTATTCCTTCACGCGGCGAAATCTGGTTCGCAAATCTCAACCCGACAGCAGGCCGCGAGCAACAGGGGTCACGCCCTGTTCTCGTCGTATCCGAAAAAGAATTCAACCGCCTGGGCCTGTGCATCGTTTGCCCGGTCACGCAAGGCGGTCAGCAGTCCCGCTATGCAGGCTTTGCCGTTACGCTGATGGGCACCGGCACTGAGACCCAAGGCGTGGTGATGTGCAATCAACCTCGAACCATTGACCTGGCTGCACGCGGTGGCCGTTTTGTTGAAGCTGTTGGCAGCGACTTTCTTGAAGAAGTTCTTGCCCGGTTGCAGCCCATCTTTGACAGTGGCTCGTAAGCAACCGTCATGCCTTGGCGTGTTGGCTACGAACGCCTGAGCGCCGTGACTTCAATTTCAATCTTCATGCGCGGATCCGCCAGACCCGCAGAAATCATCATTGCCGCCGGGCGGACTTTGCCGAAGTATTTGCGCAGCACCGGCCAGCACTGCTCAAATTCATCGCCATCGGGCAGTACATAGGTGACGCGAACAACATCCTGCAGACTTGATCCCGCCTGCCGCAATGCGGCCTCGATGTTCTTCAGACACTGCTCCGTCTGCTCGAGCAGGCCGTCCGGGATGGTCATGGCGATGTAGTCGAAGCCGGTCGTCCCCGAAACAAACACCCAATCGCCCGCCACGACTGCGCGGGAATATCCGATCTGCTCTTCAAAGGTGGAGCCTGAGCTGATGAGCCGTCTTTTTGTCATTGAGTCTCCAGTCGGAAAGCCGTCTATGGGCGCTTATTGACTTGCCGCCCGAAACGCAGCCTGTACAGCGCGCACCAGTGAGGGGGTGCAGCGTGCCCAGCTTGCGGCTCTGTCCGTGCGGCGCGGCGGGCGGCACCGAAGACCATCCGGTAGTGTACGGCAGGCCAAGTGCCTGTTTCAGATCGAACCTGGTATCAAAGCCAAGGCCCGCGGCACCAAAAGCCGCCGGATTGCGCTCACGCAGAATGGAAAATTCGCCCCGGTGCAGGTGGTTGTGCGCTGGTTGGTGCCGTAGGTTACTTGCACGTGAAACTGCGGCACATCGTCGTCAAACACAGCCAGAATCAGCGCTGGCCGTGGCTTGGGATGCGGGCTGACATTATTGGGGAAATGGCACCAGACGATTTCGCCAGCAGTGGGTTCATCCCACCACCGGGGCATCATGCCGCCGTGGCCTCAAACAGGCTGGAGCGCACCGAACGCTTCTTGCCCTGCGGTGGTACCCGCTATTTGATCTGGCGTACCTGGGCGGCAGTCAGCGGACCTTCGTCGGCTTCGTACTGCGGCAGCAGCTTGACAGCCAGGTTGTGCAGCGCAAGGTGGATGGCCTGGGTCTCATCAACGCCCAAGCGTTCCGCCATGCGTGGGACGCCAAGCAAGTGTCATGCGTGTCCAGGCGGCTACATCAGCGAAGACAACCCGGTGCGCGTCATGCAGGTATATGTCGAGCAACCCGATTTAACCTCACTCGGCCTTGAAG
>JAHFQQ010000003.1 GCA_023259235.1 Polaromonas sp.
GAGTGACACCTGGAGTAGTTTGGGCCCTGTCGGCGCGTCGGCGACGCTGGCCCTTCGTGCCAGAGCCGTCCGATCTTGCGTGGCAATGGAGAGGGCGGCTCTTCAGTTTTCCCTGCCGCCAGCACAACACCCCGCTTATGCCTTTGTGAAGAATCCATGACGCCACCTAATGACAAGCTGGCCGGGCACCTTGACGTGCGCACTCTTGGCAGCACCGACGCCTTACCTGTAGCGCCGGCACTCGGCGTATCGCTGGATGCGGCGCACATGCCCCGCGAGTCAACCCTGGTAACGCACCGCATATTGCTGATCAGCGCGCTGGCCGTCATATTGGGCGCCGCTGCGGCATGGGTTGCGCAATTATTGATGCTGCTGATCAATTTGATTACCGACATCTGCTTTTACGGCCGCGTGTCCGATGTGCTGGGTCCCCATGCGAGACAGGGCTCGTTTGTATTGTCCCCTGCAGACAATCATTTGGGCGCGTGGGTCATCTTGCTGCCAGCGGTCGGCGGTCTGGCCGCCGGTGTCATGGCGCGTTGGGGGTCGCGCGCGATTCAGGGTCATGGCATCCCCGAGGCGATGGAGCAAATCCTCACCAACGAGTCGAAAATCCCCGCGCGCATCACCTGGCTCAAGCCGCTGTCGGCAGCCTTCACGATTGGTACCGGCGGTCCGTTCGGCGCCGAGGGGCCGATCATCTCCACCGGGGGCGCGCTGGGCTCGCTCATTGGCCAGTTGCTGCGGGTGACAGCCAACGAGCGCAAGGTGCTGCTGGCCGCCGGCGCGGCCGCTGGCATGGCGGCGGTGTTCGGCGCGCCGCTCGCAGCGCTGGTTCTGGCCGTGGAGTTGCTGCTGTTCGAACTGCGCCCGAGCTCATTGATCCCGGTGGCTTTGGCGACCGTGACGGCGGTGGGCGTGCGCTATGCCACCTATGGCGCCGCCCCGGTATTTCCCATGCCCAACGTGATCGAGCCCGGGGGCTGGGCGCTGGCCACCTATGTTGTGGTTGGCGGCGTCGTCGGCTTTGCCTCGGTATGGGTGACCAAGGCGGTGTATGGCGTCGAGGACCTGTTTGAGAAGCTGCCGATCCACTGGATGTGGTGGCCGGCGCTGGGCGCCCTCGTCGCCGGGGTCATCGGCTGGATCGAGCCACGGACCCTGGGTGTGGGCTACGACAATATCGACGCGCTGGTGCAGGGCCGTTTTGGGGCTCTCCTGCTGTTCACCTTTGGCACGCTCAAGTTTGTGTCGTGGGTCATCTCGCTGGGCAGTGGCACTTCAGGCGGTACGCTGGCACCGCTGTTCATGATTGGTGGCTCCCTCGGTGCGCTGCTCGGCGGTGGTGTCATTGATGTGCTGCCCTGGTTTCACGTTGACATTCGCATTGCGGCATTGGTGGGCATGGCGGCCATTTTTGCCGGCTCCTCGCGGGCATTCTTGACAGCGATCGTGTTCTCCTTCGAGACCACGCGGCAAGCCGCCTGCCTGTTGCCTCTACTCGGCGGCTGCACCGCGGCCTATCTGATTTCCGCGCTGTTGATGCGCAACACGATCATGACGGAGAAGATTGCCCGGCGTGGTGTGCGCGTGCCGTCCGAGTATGCAGCCGACTATCTGGACCAAATCACCGTGGGGAAGGTGTGTTCGCGCGGGGTGTATTCGCTGCGTGCGGACCAGACCCTGGAGGATGTCCGGCGCTGGCTCAACGAGGGCTCATCGCAGTCCCGGCATTATGGGTTCCCGGTGGTGGACGAGGCAGGCCAGGTGAAGGGTTTGGTGACCTTGCGCGCCTTGCTGAACCCGCAGTTGCATGGCACGGCCACCGTCGGCGAGTTGGCGACTCGCGCGCCTGTCATGGTCAATGAGGACCATTCGCTGCGCGCCGCCGCCGATTTGATGGTGGCGCAGCGGGTGGGCCGGCTGATGGTGATCACCCAGACCGCACCGCACGAGCTGGTTGGCATGCTCACGCGCGGCGACATCATTGCCGCGCATGGCAAGCGTTTGCGCGAGGGAAGCCGTAGCCGAAGGCATATCCGGTTCAGCAAGCCGCGCAAGCCGACACGGCGCGCGTAAGCCGGCGGGCTCCGTGAGCCTTGCTTGAGCACCGGGGCGCGGGCGGCGGGCGACCTACCCCACCCTACTGGATCAACATGGGAGCCGTGGTCACCTCCACGCTGGCCGGCTCGCTACTGACCGCCAACGCACCCGGTGCGAAGGCCGCTACTCAGTTGTGCATTGGCCTGACATAGATCAACAACCCGCCACGGCCGGTGCACTCCAGGCAACCATCCTTCACTATATTGCGAGCATGAGCTTGCATGCACGGCCGCAACCATGACTGCGCCAGCACGAACCGCCCCGCAGCACAGGTGCCTGGCGAATCAACGTCTGGCAGGCCTGGCAGGTCTGTCGCCTGCCTATTTCGCCATGGTCATGGTGACCGGTGTTGTGTCACTGGCAGCGTATCAGCAGGGGCTTGAACTTGTCGCGCTGGCACTGTTTGGGCTCAATGTGGTGAGCTGGCTCCTGCTGTCGCTGCTCAATGGAATTCGCCTGATACGCTACCCGCGGGCTTTCTTCGGCGACATGGTCGATCATCTGCGCGGGCCGGGGTTTTTCACTTCGGTGGCCGCCACTGCGTTGCTGGGCACCCAGTTCGTGATGCTGGTGGGCGGCGGCGAACGGATCGCCTTCGCCTTGTGGGTGCTGGCGCTGGTGCTATGGGGTCTGACCTACACCATCTTCACAGCCTTCACTATCAAGGAAGTCAAGCCCACGCTGGACAAGGGTATCAGTGGCGCCTGGCGGTGCTCAGCGCGCTGCTGGCAGCGTATACCCCTCAGCCGTGGCGGCTGGAGTTGAATTTTTTCGCGCTGTCAATGTGGCTGTGGGGCGGCATGCTGTACATCTGAATGATGTCGCTGATCTTCTATCACTACACGTTTTTTCATTTCTCCCCGGACCACCTGACACCGCCCTACTGGATCAACATGGGTGCGATGGCCATCTCCACGCTGGCGGGTTCGTTGCTGATCGTGAATGCACCCGATGCACCGTTTTTGCAGTCGCTGGTGCCGTTCCTCAAGGGCTTCACGGTTTTTTACTGGACCACCGGCACCTGGTGGGTGCCGATGCTGCTGGTGCTGGGCGTCTGGCGCTATGTGTACAAGCCTCGGCGACACCATCGCGCGCCTGCAGGCTTACCAGGAGGCGGGGGCCGACGTGCTCTACGCGCCGGGCCTCAAGACCGTGGAAGACATCACGGCCGTGGTCAGCTCGGTGGATCGCCCCGTCAACGTGCTCGCGGGATTGCAGGGCATGGATCTCACGCTGGAGGCGCTTTCGAAGATCGGCGTCAAACGCGTCAGCATCGGCGGCGCCCTCGCGCGCGCAGCCCTTGGCGCCATGCTGCGCGCCGGGCGGGAGATGCACGATCACGGCTCGTTCGCCTTCACGCGTGACGCCGTGAGCCACGCCGACATCAGCGCAATGTTGCCGCCGCGAACCGTGCGCCCGCCCAAGTTGGCTCGCCCCGGCCGGTGCTGCTGATGAAAATGGGCTCGCGGCGGTTGCCGCCGCTGATACGGCCATGACTGTGGCCTGGAAAAATCAGACAGGAAAGGCGGACTATGGCACGCCCTACGCTTTCAGTGGCACGCCCGATCAGGCATACTGGCTGAGGCGTCACGTGGACGCATTCCAGGAGTACTCCATGAATCAAGGCACCCGATTTCACCCCCGGCTCCTTGCCGTCCTGTTGCCCGCCCTGTTGGCTGGCTGTGGCGGCGGAGCGTACCAGCAGCCGTACTCGCGCGACGACGACGCTTACCGTCGCCAGCCGCCTTCGCAAGTTCATCGTTACACCGCCGCGGATGCGCAAGACCAGGACACCGCCGAGCGTGTGCGGCGGGTCCTGGCGTCCGATCCGCGGATTGGCGCCGAGACGCTGATCGTCAAGGTGGTCGATGGCGATGTCGAGCTCGCTGGCAACGCCAAGAGCCCGGAAGCCGCAAATCTTGCGGCTCGGATGGCGCAGCGTGTCCCCGGCGTGCGAAGCGTGATCAGCACGATGAACATTCGCTGAGCTGGGACTTCCTTTTCAATACGTCCCTGGTAACAAAATGCTTTTGTCCACTGTATTGATATCGGTGTGGCCGCAAAACGCCATCGTCAGGTCCAATTCGTTACGGATGATTTCCAGCGCCTTGGTAACCCCGGCCTCACCCATGGCGCCCAGACCGTACAAAAACGCACGGCCAATGTAGGTGCCTTGCGCGCCCAGGGCAACTGCCTTGAGCACGTCCTGGCCGGAGCGGATGCCGCCGTCCATGTGCACTTCAATCTGGCTGCCCACCGCATCGACGATGGCGGGCAGGGCGGTGATGGACGAGGGCGCGCCGTCAAGCTGGCGCCCGCCATGGTTGGAAACAATCAGCGCATCCGCGCCGGAGTTCACGGCGATCCGGGCGTCCTCCACATCCTGAATGCCCTTGAGGATAAGCTTGCCGCCCCAGCGCTTTTTGATCCACTCCACATCGCTCCAATTGAGCGCCGGGTCGAACTGCTTGGCCGTCCACTCGGACAGTGAGCCCATGTTTTCCACACCCTTGACGTGGCCGACAATGTTGCCAAACCCATGCCGTTTGGTGCCCAGCATGCCCAGACCCCAGCGCACCTTGGTCATCATGTTGAGGATATTGGCGACGGTGAGCTTGGGCGGCGCGCTCAAGCCATTTTTCAGGTCCTTGTGGCGTTGCCCGATGATTTGCAGATCCAGCGTCAGCACCAGCGCGGAACATTTTGCGGCTTTGGCGCGGTCGATCAGGCGTTCAATGTAGTCGCGGTCTTTCATCACGTAGAGCTGGAACCAGAATGGATGGCCGCCGGTGCCCTCGGCCACGTCCTCGATCGAGCAGATGCTCATGGTCGAAAGCGTGAACGGAATGCCAAATTTCTTCGCGACCCGCGCCGCAAGAATTTCGCCATCGGCATGCTGCATGCCGGTCAGGCCGGTGGGGGCAAGCGCCACCGGCATGGCTACGTTCTGGCCGATCATGGTCGTGGCGGTGCTGCGGTTTTCCATGTTCACGGCGACGCGCTGGCGCAGCAGGATGTTCTGGAAATCAGCTTCGTTGGCACGGTAGGTGCTCTCGGTCCACGAGCCTGAATCGGCATAGTCGTAAAACATGCGCGGCACGCGTTTTTGCGCCAGCACGCGCAGGTCTTCGATGTTGGTGATGACGGTCATTGATTTTTCTCCTGAGGTGTTCAATCCTAGCGGTTTGGGTGCCGCAGCGATTGAATAAATTTTCAATGAGTCCTGATGGAGGGTAAATTATTTCAACCGGGCAAGGTGCGCGCAAACGCTTCGCTGCTCGTCAACCATCAGATGCCTCGTCCCTGGTCGTTGAAGCACGGTTGTGGAAGCTGGGCGGGATATTCTGGTCCCGTGCAGGGGATGAGCCAGAAGCGGACGCTGTGACGCGCACTGGATTGCCCGGGCTGGAGGCACCATTTCTTGAGCACTTTATGCTTGCAACCCCTGATTTACATCAGGAGAAAGCTATTTAATGCATAGCAAAAAGCGGGCCACGGCCCGCTTTTTTGAGATCGATGCCCGAAGGCTGGGCTTAGCCGAGATTCACCGGCACAAAGATCTTGGAATCCCCACGCTGGATCAGCAGCGCCACGGACTTGTCCGACTTGGCCACCACCGCGCGTACCTGTTCGATATTTTTTACCGATACGCCGTTCACCGACAGCAGCACATCGCCCGACTGCACGCCGGCCATTGCCGCCGCGCCGCTGGCTTGCTGCACCAGAAGACCGTTGTCAACGCCTGCTTCCTGCTTTTCGTCGGGCTGCAGCGGCCGCAGTTCCAGGCCGAGCTTGCCATGGCCTGATGCGCCATCCTTGCTGGCCACCTGGACCGATTTGTCATTGGCGTTGGCCAGGCGCGCCGTCAGTTCCCTGGGCGCACCCTGACGCCAGACCTCCATCTTGATGGTGTCGCCGGGAGCGGCCATGCCGATAAGGGCTGGCAGGTCGCCTGAAGACACGATGGGCTGGCCGTTGACCTTTCGGATCACGTCGCCAGACTGCAGGCCAGCCTTGTCAGCCGGGCTGCCTTTTACAACGGTGGAAACCAGCGCACCTTCTGGTTTGTCGAGCTTGAACGAGTTGGCAAAGGCCTGGTTGACTTCCTGCACGGCCACGCCCAGTCGTGCATGCTCTACCTTGCCGGTGGTCAGGATCTGGTCCTTGACTCGCACCGCCATGTCAATCGGAATGGCGAATGACACGCCCTGGTAGCCGCCACTACGGGTGTAGATCTGCGAATTGATGCCGACCACTTCGCCGCGCGTGTTAAAGAGCGGGCCGCCGGAGTTGCCGGGGTTGATGGCCACGTCGGTCTGGATGAAGGGCACCGCGCTGTCGTCGGGCAAGGAGCGGCCCTTGGCGCTGACGACGCCCGCCGTCACGGTGTTTTCAAAGCCGAAGGGCGAGCCGATGGCCAATACCCATTCGCCGACCTTGAGGTTCCCGGGTTTCCCAAGGATCACCACCGGCAGGTTTTTGGCGTCGATCTTGAGCACCGCAATGTCGGTCTTGGGGTCCGCGCCCAGCACCTTGGCGCGGAATTCCCGCCGGTCGGTCAGTTTGACCGTGACTTCCTTGGCATCGCGCACCACATGGGCGTTGGTCAGGATGACGCCATCGCTGCTGACGATGAAGCCCGAGCCCTCACCACGGGTCGGCATTTCCTGCTGGCCACCCGCGCCATTGCCCGGTCGCTGGCCTTGCTGGAAGCGACGGAAAAATTCAAAGATGGGATCGTTTGGGAAGGCATTGCCGCCGCCTTGCACCATCGGAGAATCATCGGACACCTTGGTGGTGCCGGTAACGCTGATATTCACCACCGCCGGTCCGTAGCGTTCAGTGATTTGCGAGAAGTCCGGCAGTGCCATCGGCGTAGCGGCAACGATTGGGGGGCTGGCCACGGCGACGGGCTGCGCGGCGACCGCCCTGGCATGCATGGCGTTGAACGCGCCGACACCAGCGCCACCGATGGCACCGGCGGTGAGCAGGGCGACGACAAGCCGGGTACTTTTCAATGCGGGAGATTTCATGGCTGGTTCCTTCAAAGGTTGGCACACCACGGTGCCGGTAGTTCCAACTATGAGGATGCTGGCTTAGGCGAGGCTTAAATTGCGGGAACCGGCTCAACCGCAAAATGCACCTCGACTTTCAGCCCGCCCAGCCGGGTTGACCGATCCAGCGCCAGCGTCGCGCCATGCCGGTCCGCGATGACTTTGACGATGGACAGTCCCAGGCCGCTACCGGCTTCGAGCGCGACATCGCTGGCGCGAAAGAACCGGTCAAAGACGCGCTCGCGGTCTTCGGCGGCAATGCCCGGCCCGCTGTCCTCGATCGTCAATACAGGGTGCCCATGCCGTACCTCAAGGGATACATCGACCTGACCCGAGGCCGGCGTGTATTTGACGGCGTTGTCGAGCAGGTTGCGCAGCAACATGCGCAGGGCTTCGGCCTGGCCGTGGATCTGGACGGGCTCGATCGCCCGGTTCCCCGGCAGACCCAGATCGATGTGTTTGTGGCGCGCCGCCGGCAGCACGTCGGCAATGGCCAGTTTCACCACGTCCTGCAAATCAAGCGGCAGGCTGGCCGCTTGCGCCTGGCCTCGGCCCGCCTCTTCACGCGCCAGCAACAGGAGTTGCTCGACCAGCCGGATGGCCCGGTCGATGCCCTGGTTCAGGCGGGCGATACCGGCCTCGCGCGCCACGGGGTCTGCGTCGGGGCGGCGCAGCGCTTGAGCCTGCAGCTTCAGGGCTGTGAGCGGCGAGCGCAGCTCGTGTGCTGCGTCGGCCACGAAATTCTTTTGCGCATCGAAGGCGCTGCGCACCCGGCCGAACAGCAGATTGAGCTCGTCGACCAGCGGCCGCACTTCGTCGGGCAGGCCGCGGTCGGCCAGCGGTGAAAAATCGCTGGCGGTGCGGCGCGCCACCTCGCGGCGTGTGCGTTCCAGCGGGGCCAGCGAGCGCGTGATCACCCACCAGACTGCCAGCATCAACAAGGGCGTGAGCAGCGCAAAGGGCAGCACGGCGGTGAGGGCGAGCGCCCTGGCGCGCGCCGTGCGGGCGCTCAGGTCCTGCGCGATCTGAACCGTTTGCAGGGCCGTTTGCAGCGTGTACACGCGGTAGTGGTTGCCATTGGCCTCGACATCGGAAAAGCCGAGCACCGCGCGCGGCGGCAGGGCCGAACGGGTCGAGCGGAACAACTGCGTGCCGTCCGGACCCCATATCTGCACGAAAAGGTCAAAGCCATCCGCGGCGTCGCCGTCCACCAGAGGGGAGCCCAGGGGAACCCGGTTGCGCATTGACTGGGCCATCTGCTGCAGATGGTCGTCGAACAGGGCGTCGGCCTGCTGTAGCGCACCGCGGTAGGCGGTTACCGCTTGCACCACTGCGGCCAGCAAAATGGCCGCCATCACAAACCAGAGCAGGCGTCTTCGCAGCGAGTAGGATGCCGGGCTGGTCATTGTTTGGGAACCAGGTAACCGAGGCCGCGCACGGTCTGAATAACGTCGGGACCGAGCTTCTTGCGCACGCCGTGAATATAGACTTCCACCGCGTTGCTGCTGATGTCGTCTTTCCAGCTGAAAAGTTTTTCTTCGAGCTGGCCGCGCGAAAGCACCATGCCCGGGCGTGCCAGCAGCGGTTCGAGCACGGCCCATTCGCGTGCCGACAGTGATACCGGCGTGCCTTGCACCGTGGCTTCGCGGGTGGCCGGGTTCAGGCTCACGCCCTTGTGCTCGAATACCGGCTCGCCCCGGCCGGCGCTGCGGCGCAGCAAGGCGCGGATGCGGGCCAGCAGTTCATCGATGTCGTAGGGTTTGACGACATAGTCGTCGGCACCGGCGTCGAGTCCGACAATGCGGTCACCAATGGCGTCGCGTGCGGTGGCCACCAGCACCGGAACACTGTTGCGCCGGGCCCGCAGGGCGCGCAGCACCTCCAGTCCATCCCGTTTGGGCAGGCCCAGATCCAGCAGCACCAGGTCGTACTGCTCGGTGCGCAGGGCCTCGTCGGCCATGGTTCCGTCCCTGACCCAATCTGCGGCGTAGTGCTCGGCGCGCAGCATGTGAAGCACCGCCTCTCCGATCATGGCGTCGTCCTCAACCAGTAACAGGCGCATTGGGGATTCCTTGAAGTTGCCCAGTGTGGCGTGTGCAGCTTAGACGAGGCTTAAAGTGCTCGTGGCTTGCCCTGCATGATTGATGAACGCCCGGCCGGGTTTGCAATGGAATTCAGGTTCCGCCCACATAGGGGTTGCTGCGGCGTTCGCGCCCGAAGGTGCTTTCCGGCCCGTGACCCGGAATAAACACGGTCTGGTCGCCCATCGGCCAGAGGCGCTGGGTGATGCTGTCGATGAGCTGCTGGTGGTTGCCTTGGGGAAAGTCCGTTCGGCCAATGCTGCCGGCAAACAGCACGTCGCCCACGAAGGCGCGTTCGATCTGCGGTGCGTAAAACACCACATGGCCTGGCGTGTGGCCAGGGCAGTGGCGCACCTGCAGCGTTTCCTCCCCCAGGGTGACGCTGTCGCCATCGTGCAGCCAGCGTGTGGGCGTGAACGCCTGCGCGGGTGGAAAGCCGAACTGCGCGCTTTGCGCCGGCAGCGCGTCAATCCAGAACTGGTCGGCCGGGTGCGGGCCGATGATGGGCAGGTCCAGGCGCTGCGCCAGTTCACCCGCGCTGCCCGCATGGTCGATGTGCGCGTGCGTGAGCCAGATCTGCTCCAAGCCAAGGCCGAGGCGCTGCACTTCGGCCAGCAGGCGGCTCAAGTCGCCGCCCGGATCGATGACGGCAGCGCGCAGGGTCTGGTCGCACCAGACGATGGAGCTGTTTTGCTGGAACGGGGTGACCGGAACGGTGAGGTAACGAAGCATTGCGGGTGGAAGGTCGATTTAATGCAGAGACAAGACAAGAACCGGATCGTATCGAGCGCCTGGCGCTTATCCCAGCCGGGCCCGGTGCCGTGCAATCTGCGCCCTTACCTGGTTTGGCGCCGTGCCGCCCAGCATGTTGCGGGCATTGAGCGAACCGTGCAGGCTCAGGCATCCGTAAACATCCTTGTCGATGTTTGGATTGAACTGCTGGAGCACTTCGAGCGGTAGTTCCGACAGGTCCACGCCATGGGAAATCGCGGCCTTGACCGCCAGCGCCACGGTCTCGTGGGCATCGCGGAAAGGCAGGCCTTTCCTGACCAGGTAGTCCGCCAGATCAGTCGCGGTGGCGTAGCCCCTGAGGGCGGCGCGCTCCATGGCCTCGGGCTTGACGCTGATGCCGCCGACCATTTCGGCAAAGATGCGCAGCGTGTCCTTGAGTGTGTCCACGCTATCAAACAGCGGCTCCTTGTCTTCCTGGTTGTCCTTGTTATAGGCCAGCGGCTGGCCTTTCATCAGGGTGATCAGGCCCATCAGGTGGCCGACGACGCGGCCAGTCTTGCCGCGCGCGAGCTCGGGCACATCCGGGTTTTTCTTTTGCGGCATGATCGATGAGCCGGTGCAAAAGCGGTCGGCTATGTCGATAAAACCAAAGCTCTGGCTCATCCACAATACCAGCTCTTCAGAGAGGCGGCTGATGTGCACCATGGCCAGCGCGGCGGCGGCGCTGAATTCAATCGCAAAGTCGCGGTCGCTTACCGCATCCAGACTGTTCTGGCAGACTTGCGGCTGGCCGCTTTCATCGACCATGCCGAGCGTGCGGGCGACGCGCTCACGGTCCAGCGGGTAGCTGGTGCCGGCCAGCGCGGCGGCGCCCAGCGGCAGGCGGTTGACGCGCTTGCGTACATCGGCCATGCGCTCGGCATCGCGGGCAAACATTTCCACATAGGCCAGCATGTGATGGCCAAAACTCACCGGCTGCGCCACCTGCAGGTGCGTGAAACCCGGCAGAATCACCTCCACATTTTTTTCGGCAAGATCGACCAGCGCCTGTTGCAATTGACTCAGCAGCGCGCCTGTCAGGTCGATTTCGCCGCGCAGCCACAGCCGCACATCGGTGGCGACCTGGTCGTTTCTGGAGCGGCCGGTGTGCAGGCGTTTGCCGGCATCGCCTGCAATTTGTGTCAGGCGCGCCTCGATGTTGAGGTGAACGTCTTCGAGGTCGAGCTTCCAGTCAAACGCGCCCGATTCGATCTCGGTCCTGATTTGCGCCATGCCTTGCTCAATGGCGGCGTGGTCAGCAGGCGTGATGATGCCCTGCGCGGCCAGCATCTCGGCATGGGCCAGCGAACCGGTGATGTCGGCTTGCCACAGCCGCTTGTCGAAAAACACGCTGGCGGTGTAACGCTTGACCAGCTCGCTCATCGGCTCGGAGAACAGGGCCGACCAGGCTTGGGATTTTTTGTCGAACTGATTCACATCGGGCTTTCTTTGGGGGGTCGCGGGTCGGGGCAGCGCCGGGTGCCGGCCCGGACCTGGCAATGTGCCCAATTGTGGACAATAGTGTTTGAACCAATGGCCTGATGGCTACCAGCGGTGCAATACTCTTTGCTGCAGATTTTATCTTCGCGCCGGCCTGCCCTGAAAACCGCGACCTGACCGTCAATAACCGACTGAACGAATGTCAAGAGCGTCCACAGATCCGATGAAGCCATCGCGCTACCCACTGAGCCTGGAAGAATCCACGCTGCATGGGGGTTTAACTCTGGACGACGAGGTGGCGGCCCCACGCGCGCAACTGCGCGCCAGCATGTTTGACGCCTGCCATGTCGGGGTGGTGTTGCGGGTGGTGCTGCTGGTCGAGGCGGTAGTGGGGGTGGGCGCCATGTTCGGCGCCGGCGAGGTGGCCGACTGGCTGCTGCGGTTTTCCCTGTTGACCGGCGGCGCGCTGCCTGCCACGCTGGCCTGGCTGATTGCCGTGTGCGCGCTGAAAGGCCACTTGAGCCGGCTTGCCCCTTCGCGCCAGTGGCTGGTCGGCATGGCGCTCGGTGCGCTGGCCGGGCTGTATGGCTGCGGCTTGCTGGTGCTCATGGGGCCGCTGCAGCCAGCGTCCTGGTGGGCCAGCGCGGCCACGGGCGCCCTGTTGTCGGCCATGGTGCTGGCCGGCCTCGTCTGGCGCGCCAGGGCGAGCACACCGGCGGCCACGACGGCGCGGCTGGCCGAGTTGCAGGCGCGGATCCGTCCGCACTTTTTGTTCAACACGCTCAACAGCGCGATTGCGCTGGTGCGTGCCGAGCCCGCCAAGGCCGAGGCCGTGCTGGAAGACCTTAGTGAGCTGTTTCGTCACGCGCTGGACGATTCGGCCGAGTCGGTCACGCTGGGGCAGGAAATCGCGCTGGCACAGCGCTATCTGGCGATCGAGCAGATCCGCTTTGGCGATCGGCTGCAGGTCCAGTGGAGCCTGGACGAGCGCGCCGATCAGGCCAAATTGCCGCCGCTGCTGCTGCAGCCGCTGGTGGAAAACGCGGTTCGCCATGGCGTGGAGCCCAGTGCGCGCGGTGCGCAAATCAGGATCACCACCGTCAGGCGCGGCAGCACGGTGGTGATCAAGGTTACCAATTCAACGCCGGCCGGCGCGGGAGAGCGCGGACACGGCCTGGCGCTGGCCAATGCGCGTGAACGCCTGACGCTGCTGCATGATGTGCAGGCGCACTTCAAGACCGTCTTCAAGGACGGCGTATTTCAGGTCCGGCTGGAGATTCCCGCATGACAGGCTTCTTTAGTGGCCCAAGCGATCAACCGGGGTTTTCAGGATGACACTCAGAGTGCTGGTGGTTGACGACGAAGCGCTGGCTCGTTCCCGCCTGCGCACGTTGCTGGGCGATTGCGCGGCCCCGGCGGCGCTGGTGGCGGGCGAGGCGGCCGACGCCGTGCAGGCCATGACCGCCCTGCAGCAGGGCTGCTTTGACGTGGTGCTGCTGGATATTCGCATGCCGGGGGTTGACGGCATGGCGCTGGCCCAGTCGATCGCCACCTTGCCCCAGCCGCCCGCCGTGGTGTTTGTCACGGCGCATGCCGAACATGCGGTGCATGCCTTCGAGCTTGAAGCTATCGACTACCTGACGAAGCCGGTCCGGCTTGAGCGCTTGCAGCAGGCGCTAGAAAAAGTAGAGCGCATGGCCCAATCAAGGCAAGGGCCAGGGCCTGATTTGTTGGATAAAATGCTGATTATTCAAGACCGTGGCCGGACCGAGCGGGTGCCGCTGGCCGAGGTGCTTTACCTGAAGGCCGAACTCAAATACATCACGGTTCGCACCGCCAGCCGCAGCTACATCCTGGATGGCTCGCTGAGCGAACTCGAAGAGCGCCACGCCGCCTGGTTCATTCGCATCCACCGTAATGCGCTGATCGCGCGGCGTGCCGTGCGCGCGCTCGAAAAGCATTTTGATCCGGAAGAAGGCGAAGGCTGGGCGGTGCGGCTCAACGGCATTGAGGAAGTGCTGGCAGTCTCGCGCCGGCAACTCAGCGCAGTGCGCGAGGCCATTGCGGGCTGATCCGTCACGGCAACTGGCCTGCTCCGGCGCAAGCGTGCAATATCACGCCAGTGTCCTACATGGTTAGACTCCCGCTCCGGGTTCAATGGAGGCGTCACGACGGCGCGGATCACACTGCGCCAGCGGCTGATGGTGAGGAACACAATGACTGAAGAACACGCTACGGATGCGCCGCTTGCTAGTCCCCAACCGGGCCTGCCAGCCGCGCCAGACCCGGTGCTGCTTCACTTGCCGGTGGACATTCGCAACCGGTCGCTGGTGGTGATGGCCGCGCTGGCCAGCATTTTTGTGCTTCACTGGGCCAGCGCTGTCTTTATTCCGGTCATGTTCAGTGTGCTGCTCAGCTATGCGCTGTCGCCGCTGGTCAACTCGATGGGGCGCCACCGCGTGCCGCGCTGGCTCGGCGCCGCGCTGCTGCTGTTGGCAATATTCGGTGCTGTTGGCTCGGCTGCGTATTCGCTCGGCAATCAGGCCACGCAACTGGTCGACGCACTGCCTGAGGCGGCGCAAAAGCTCAGGCAGGCCGTCAAGCCGCGCGGCGGCAAAGCCGGCAACGCGCTGCAAACCGTGCAGAAAGCCGCATCGCAACTTGAGCAGGCGGCGCGTGAGAGCGCAACGCCCAACAGCAACCGTGGCGCCACGCGCGTGGTGGTTGAGGCGTCAGGCTTTGACATCAAGGACTATTTATGGTCAGGCACGGTGGGCTTGCTCACCCTGATGGGCCAGACCGCGGTGGTTGTTTTCCTGACCTATTTTTTGATGATTTCCGGCGACACCTTTCGCCGCAAGCTGGTCAAGCTCACTGGCCCCGACCTGAGCAGCAAGAGAATCACGCTGGAGGCCCTGAACGAAGTGACCAGCCAGATTCAGCGCTACCTGCAGGTGCAACTGCTTATCAGCGCGCTGGTGGGGGTGCTGAGCTGGCTGGCCCTCATGGCCATCGGGCTGGACAACGCCGCAGTGTGGGGAATTGTGGCGGGCGTGCTCAACCTGGTGCCATATGTGGGCTCAGTGATCATGGCCACGGCCTCTGCGCTGGTCGGGTTTGTGCAGTTCGGCTCGCTCAACATGGCTTTGACCATAGGCGGCATTTCCCTGCTCGTTCATACCCTGGTCGGCAATCTGCTCACGCCCTGGCTGACCAGCCGTAGCAGTCAATTGAGTCCGGTGGCGGTATTTATCGGCTTGCTCTTTTGGGGCTGGTTGTGGGGTGTCTGGGGCTTGCTGCTCGGCATCCCCATCCTGATGATCGTAAAAGCCATTTGCGACCGGGTGGATGGTCTGAAACCGATTGGTGAGTTTCTGGGTTCGTAGCCAGGCTGGCGACGGGCGCAAGGGTCAGTGGCTTGAAAGATTCTTCAGGGTGTTTTAGGCGCCTGGCCCCCGTGAAGCGTCCATAGAGTGCTATATAAACAATAGCAAACAGAAAATTTCTGTCACGGTAACCGACCTGTGACAGCAACATCCGGCGGCTGCGTCAGCACCGCTTCGCCGTGCACCAGCAGCACTGCTTGCACCGGCAAGGCGTCCAGTTCTACCCAATCGCCCCAACCCACCACCCGGTCGGCTTTCAGCGGCGCCCCGGCGTGGCGGTCGCGTTGCCAGTGCACGGTGATGTCGCGTCCCTGCAACTTCAAGCGGATTTCCACGGCGGGCCAATGCGACGGCAGGCGCGGCGACAGGGATAGGCGGCCTGGCCGAACGCTCAGGCCGAGCAGGGTTTCCAGCGCCGCCCGGTAAAGCCAGGCGGCCGAGCCGGTGTACCAGCTCCAGCCGCCGCGGCCGACGTAGGGTGCGGCGCTGTAGATGTCGCCGGCCATCACGTAAGGCTCGATTTCGTAGGCGAGGCGGCGTTCTGGATGCTGGCTGCGGTGCGCGGGGCTGAGGGCTTCAAAGCTCTCCCAGGCGCCGTTGGTGTCGCCGGTGAGGGCCTGGGCCATCATGGCCCAGACGCCGGCGTGCGAATACTGGCCGCCGTTCTCGCGGATACCGCGCGGGTAGGCCTGGATATAGCCGGGATTGTTTTCGGAATGTTGAAATGGCGGATTGAGCAGGCGCAGCAGACCCGATTGTTGATCAATCAGCTGCTCCTTGAGTGACTGCATGGCCGGCGCGGTGAAGGCCGCGGTGGATGCCCCCGAAAGCACGCTCCACGCCTGGGCGATCAGGTCGATGCGGCATTCTTCGTTGGTGCTTGAACCCAGTGGCGCGCCATTGTCGAAAAAGGCGCGGCGGAACCATGCGCCGTCCCAGCCGGCATCGTGCAGCGCGGCCACCCAGCCGCTGCGCGCAGCAAGCCAGCGCCCGGCGCGCACGGCGTCGCCGCGTGTCGTGGCCAGCGGCGCAAAGCCATCGATGACGCTGCACAGGAACCAGCCGAGCCAGACCGACTCACCCCGGCCGTCGCTGCCAACGCGGTTCATGCCATCATTCCAGTCACCGGTGCCCATCAGCGGCAAGCCGTGGGCGCCCACCGCCAGGCTGCGTTCGATGGCGCGGGCGCAGTGCTCATAAACGGTGGCGGTCCGGGTACTGGTCTGCGGCACGTAGTAGGCGTCTTCCGCGCCCTCGGGAATCGGTGGTCCTTCGATGAAGGGGACGATGTCGTCGAGAATGGTCGCGTCGCCGGTCGCCTGAATGTAATGTGCGCAGACGTAAGGCAGCCAGAGCAGGTCGTCAGAAAAATGTGTGCGCACTCCGGCGCCGCCGGGTGCATGCCACCAGTGCTGTACATCGCCTTCGGGGAATTGGCGCGAGGCATTGAGCACGATTTGCTCGCGCAGCCTCGCCGGATCGGCCATGTCCAGCGCCATGGCGTCCTGCAACTGGTCGCGAAAACCGAACGCGCCGCCGGCCTGGTAAAACCCGGCCCTGGACCACAGGCGGCACGCCACCGTCTGGTAGAGCAACCAGCGGTTGACCAGGGCGTCGAACAGTGGATCGGGGGTGGCAACCTGTACCTTGCCCAGCAGCTCCGACCACCAGGTCTTGACTTCGGCCAGCGCCTTGCCGGTGTCGCGCTGCGCCCAGTTCAGGGCCATCCGCTCCGCGGCCACCGCATCGGCCCCATGTCCCAGGATGAAACTGAACGCCAGTTCGCCACCGCTGGCCAGCTCGAACTTGCTGGCGATTGCGGCGCAGGGGTCAAAGGCTCCGCCGCTGCGTTGCGCCAGCGTGGCGGGCAGCACCAGCCGACCCAGCATGTCGAAAAATTCACCGCGATGGCAGGTCCACTGCAGATTGGTTGCCGCGTCGGCGGCCGCGCCGAAAGTGAGAAAGGCAGTGCTGCCGCCGAAGCCACCCTGACTTTCCCGTTGTTGGGCGAACACAGCCGCCAGCCCGGTGCCCTTCCAGGTGTGCAGCGTGCGCCGCGCGCCGTGTGTCGCGCCCATCTGCCACTCCACCATGGCGACGGCGCGCAAACGCCGCCGTGCCCTGCCGTTGTTGCGGATGTGCACCTGCACCACCTTCACGGCTTCGCTCAGGTGCGCGAAAAAAGTTGTTTCCATTTGCAGGTCGCCGCGCTGACCCTCAAACACCGAATAACCCTGGCCGTGGCGCACTCGCCAGCGGTCACCAGTCGCTCCGGGCACCAGCGGCAAGACCTCACCGCTGTCCAGGTCCTGCAGCAGCCAATGCTCGAAAGCCGGGTCGCGGACCGAGTCGTTGGACCAGGGTGTGATCTGGTGCTCCTGGCTGTCGACGGCCCAGGTATAGCCGCAGCCGGCTTCCGACACCTGGAAACCGAATGCCGGATTGGCGATGACGTTGATCCAGGGCTTGGGTAAGGGCTCCCCGCCCCGCAAATCAAAACGGTACTCGCCGCTTGCGGCGTCAAAATCGCCCCGGCGGACCATTTCAGCCGAGGTCGCGGGCGTGGCGGGCGGCAGCTGGTTCCAGAGCGGTATTGGTGCGGCCGCATCGCTGTGCTGCGGCAACCAGCTCTCGTGCAGCACTGCCACCTGCATTTCCAGCGGGCGGCTATCGGCGACAAGCACGACACGCGCCAGGCCGGCCATGGTCGCCTTTTCGTCGCTCGTGATTTCCTGCTCGCGCAGCAGGTAAAAGCCCAGCGATGAGCCCGCGGCGGCGTCGCGCGGAAAACTCGATTGCGCGGCCTGCAGCAGTCGGTCACGCAAGGCAAGAATGTCGCGCTGCAGCGGCATCAGGTAAGAGTTTGGCTCGTTGTCAAGCACCACCATATCGACCGCCAGGCCGCCGAAGATCCACCAGGGCTGCGCCCGCAACAGCGCATGCACCAGCCGTATCCCGTTGGGCGACTCGATGCGCACCAGCAGGATCGGTTTGTCTCCGGAAATGCCGAAGCGCCAGAGCAGGCGCTGATCCAGTGGCGAGCGCTCGACTCGCGGCCGTTGCGTGCTGTACATGAGGGCCGTGGTCAGATCCTGCAACGCCAGGCTTTCTCCCGGAGTCAGCGCCAGGTCGCGCAGTCGCACCTGCGCCAGCGTGGCGGCCATCCGGGTGGCGCGTTCAATGTGCATCGGCTGCAAGTACTTGTCGATGCGCGCCGCCAGTTCGCCTTCGGTGTCGGCGGCGGCAGTGGCGAAGCTCAGCCGCGCCACGGCACCGGGTGCCAGCCGCAGCTTCACACGCAGGCTGGCCATGGGGTCAAGACCATTGATCGGACTGCCCCCAGTGCCCTTGGGTTGCGCCAGCAGGGCCGGCTGGTGCGGCGGGCGGTTGCGGCCGCTAAACAACCGGCGGTCGGCAATGCAGTCCACCGAAAGCAGCTCGGCCTCGGCTTGCGCCAGAAAGTATGCTACCGCCATTTGCGAGTCGCCGGGCAGGCGCGGTCTGCGCGTGAGCATGACGGCGCGCCAATGCGGCTCCCAAAGTGTGTGCATGAACAGGTTGGAAAATGCCGGGTGCGCTTCATCGGCGCGTGGATCGGCGAGCACGGCCTCGAAGCCGGAGACCAGCTCCAGGACCTGATCGGTGCGTCCGGTGTTGTGCAGCGTGACGGTGCGCAACTCGGTATCGTCCTCGGGGCTGACCAGGACCGTGATGGATGCACTCAGGCTGTCGCCCTGTGCGTCAAAGTTGACCCGGTCGGCCATGAAGCGTGCCTGGTAGCGCCAGCCCGTGCCAGGCGCCGGCGCGGCGGTGAGCGAGACCACGCTGTCTTCGCCTTCGCGGCGCAGGTAAAAAAAGCAGCCATAGGCGTCGCGCAGCAGGTCATCGCGCCAGCGTGAGATGTTGCGACCACGCCAGCGGCTGACGCCGGCACCGCTGGCATGCAGGGCGACGCTGTAGGTCCCGTTTGAAAGCAGTTGGGTCGGCTTCCAGCCAGCGCGCATCGGGTTGATTTCGCGCGACTGGAACACCGGCTCCGCCGGGTGGCCGCCCGGTTTCGGTGGCTGGCGCGGGTCAGCGCTTTCCACAATTTGGCGCGGGCAGCGTTCATGCAGCAGCGCTTCATGCGCGGCCACTTGTGGGTCGGCGGCGAACCAGCGTCGCGGTGCGTCCTGGCATAGCACGTTGCAGAGCGCCGCCAGCGACATGCCCTGGTGGTGGGTCATGTACGCCTCAACGAGACTGAAAGCCTGCTGATCCGACGTGGCGGGCTGGCGTGCCACGGTGAAGTCAAGTGCTTCGAACAGGCCCAGTTCGCCGCGCGCACCGAGCTGCTCCAGCCGCCGCAGGTTGGCCACCGCCGCGCCTGGCTCATACAAACAGGCCAGCACCGTTGCATAGGGTGCAATGACGCGGTCGGTAGGCGGCGTGCGCCGTAGTGCCAGGCGTGGCACACCAAAGGGTGAATACTGGTAGGCCAGCGAATGGTCCTGCGCGAAATAGGCCGACTCCGACACGCCCCAGGGCAACTGTCGCGAGGCGCCGAAGGTCTGTTGCTCGGCCACCGCCGCTCGCGCCGCGGTGTGCAGCAAGCCATGTTCGGGTTCATGCATCAGCAGCGACGGCATCAGGTACTCGAACATGGAGCCCGACCACGATTTGAGCCCTGGCAGCACGCCGACCGTAAGGAAAGGGCGACCCAGTGCGGCCCAGTGGCGGCGCGGCACGTCGCCCTTGGCAATGGCCAGGAAACTGGCCAGCCGCGACTCGGAGGCCAGCAGGTCGTAGTAGCTCACGTCGAGAGTGTGCTCGTGCACTTGCAGGCCGATATGGAGAAGATGGCGTTTGCTGCTGTAGAGGCCGTGAAAGTCCATGGCTGCGTACAACGACTGACAGCGTGCGGCTAGACCCGCCAGCGCGGTTTGCGCGGTTTTGTCGCTGGCATTATCCCGCCCCATCTTGCCGCAGGCCTGGGCGACCGCCAGCAGCAGGCCCGCCAGGTTGCCGCTATCGACCGAAGACACGTAGGCCGGTTGCAGGATTTCCAGGGTGCGGGTGTCGTACCAGTTGAGCAGGTGGCCATCGTGCTTGGCCAGGCGCTCCATCGTGTCCAGCGTGGCTTGCAGGCGGCTGATGACCTCGCCCGTGCCGATCCAGCCGAACTCGTGCGCGCAGCAGACGGCCAGCAGGTACAGGCCGATGTTGGTGGGTGATGTGCGGTGTGCCAGCGTGGGCTCCGGCACGAGCTGCAGGTTGTCAGGCGGCAGGTGGTTGTCTTCGGGCCCGACGCAACGCTCAAAAAAGCGCCAACTGTCGCGCGCCAGGGCATGCAGGTAGTGCCTGTCTTCCTCCCGCACACGCCTCTCGCGGCTCGATGGGCCCGGCTTGCTGGCCCACCAGGCGGCCAGCGGCGAGGCTGCCCACAGCAGCAGCAGGCTGGCGCCAGCCACGGGATATGGGCTCCAAAGCGCCGCCACCGCCAGTGCTGCGCAAAACAGCGACGCGGGGGCCTGCTGGCGCACAAATGCTCCCAATTCATTGCGCGACCCTGCCTGGGCCTGGGCAGCGGTGGTCCATTCAAGAAGGTGGCGCCGGCTCACTGCCATGCGCCAAATGGAACGGACGGCGGCGTCCAGCAGCAGGGCAGCCTGAGCGGCAAGCTGGCTGAACTGCCAGATGGCAGCGCCGAAGGCGCGCTGCAGTTCACTTTGACCGACATGAAAAAAGTGGCGCCAGGCAATGCCCCCGCGTGTCGGCACCAGTCCGGCCAGCGCGCCGAGCAGCGGGCCGGCCAGCAGGGCGGCGAACGTCACCTCCAGCGCCGTGGCCAGTGGCAGTGCGCCAGTGAACAGGACCCAGATGAGCAGACCGAACGCGGCTGGCACCACCAGCGACCGGCGCAGGTTATCGGCCATTTTCCACAAGCCCAGTGCATCAACACCGTAATGACTGGCGCGCCACATGATGGGTAGCAACTGCCAGTCGCCACGGCTCCAGCGGTGCAGGCGCAAGGCCGCTACGCCAGCGTGGTGCGGGTACTCCTCGATCAGGGTGACGTCGTTGACAAAGCCGCAGCGCGTGATGCTGCCTTCCAGCAGATCATGGCTCAGCACCGAGTCTTCGGGCAGGCGGGCATTGAGCACGGCATGCATCGCCTCGACGTGTAGCAGACCCTTGCCGGTAAAGCTGCCGCTGCCGAACAGGTCCTGGTAGATGTCGGAGACTCCGTTGCTGTAGGGATCGATGCCGCACTGGCCGGCAAACAATCGATGGAAGAGCGTGCGCTGCGCCGGCCCGGGCAATGGAGTGACCAGTCGCGGCTGCAGGATGCCGTAGCCGGAGATCACGCGGCGCGAAGCCTTGTCGAACTGAGGCGCGTTCAGCGGGTGGGCAGCCACGGCCACCAGTTCGCGCAGGGTGGCGGGTGGCAAACCGGTGTCGCTGTCGAGCGTGACGACGTAGCGTATGCCGGGGGCTAACCGGAATCCCGGCGCCAGCGGAATGAAGCCTGCCATGTCGCCGGTGGCCAGTGCGAGCAGCAGTTGCTCGAGCTTGCCACGCTTGCGCTCCCAGCCCAGCCAGAGTTGCTCGGTCTCGCACCAGCGGCGCTGCCGGTGCATCAACAGGAAGCGCGGTGCGTGCCCGTCGGGTGCGGGATGGCGTACGTTCAGCGCGGCCACCTGAGCCAGCGCGTCCTGCAGCAGGGCGGCATCGCCGGACAGGGTAGTGACGGGCGCGTCGGACCAGTCCGTCAGAAGTGCAAATTGCGCCTCGCGTTCACGGTTGGCCAGCCAGTGCAGTTCAAGCCGCTGCACCAGTTCCCGAATCGAGGCCGCGGACGTCAGCAGGGTGGGTATCACGACCAGGACGCGGTGTTCAGGTGGAATGCCGCCAGCGAAGTCCAGCCGTGGCAAAGCGCGCACTTTCAGCGATTCCGCGATCAGGCGATGCACCAGGGCGGCAGCGGCTTCGGAGGCTGGCCATGCCAGCAGGAACAGGGCGAGCACCGCTTGCCAGGCTCGCGTGTCGACGTACTGGGTGGCGGCCAGTACGACAAGCGCCGTGCCCAGTGCAATCGCGCCGATGTAGAGAGCCAGTCGCCATTTGCGTGGGACTGTCAGTTGCCAAGTGCGGCGCCTGGAGATGCCGAGCGTGGCTTCCAGTGTGGCCCGTCCTGGGCCGATCAGATAAAAGCTGGCAGTCCGTTCGGCCGCTGCTGCAGGCACGACGCCGGCAGCGGACTGCGTCGCGGCGACCACGGCTTGAGCCACTTCGCGCTCGGATTTTTGGCTCAGCCGTGCCAGCCGCTCCATGGACTGGGTGATTTGCTGGCGCGTGACGTCGCTTTCCTTCGCAAAGCTGGGCAACTGTCCGAGCACCCGCAACGAATGGCTCACCGGCTCGATCAGATCGACCCAATCGATCTGGCCGATCAGGCGCAAGGTGGTGATGATGTTGCCCACCGTAAGGTTGGCGGCGACCTGCGCGGTCTGGCTTTCGAGCATGAGCGCAGGTCCGTCAGGGCAATGCTGTTCGGTCCAGAGCGCCAGTTCGGTCGGATGATCCAGCCGTTCCATTGGCATGCGCTGCCACAGTTGCGTCAGGTAGCCGCGCTGCAGGCCGCATTGGACCATCAATGCGTTGATCGAATCAAGGTCGTGTTCGCCAAGCAGGTCCGCGCTGTCACAAACCGCATGGGCAACTGCGCGCGCTACCCTGCCTCGCGCTATTTCGTCGCCGATCCGGCGCAGGTTTTCAAGCAGCACCACGCGCAGCGTGGTTGGCAAGGCCCAAAGTTCGCTCAGGCGCAGTTCGCTGTGCTCCTGGTAGGCGTTGAGAAACGCGGTGAAAATTTCCTGGTTCAGGACGCTGTCGGTGTGAGCCACATAGGCCCAGGCGATGCCATAAACGCGCGGCAAACCTTCCAGCGGTGCGCCCGCGAGCTTGGGCAGGCTCGCGTAGTAGCGGCGCGGCACGCCTTCGCGGATCTGCTGCAGTTGCTCTTCGACCAGGTGAAAATTATCCAGTAGCCACTCAGCTGCTGGCGTGACGTATTGGCCCCTGCGCGAGGTCAGCGTTACATAGTCGTAGGCCTTGCGAAGTGCCGCGAGGTTTTCCTCAACGCGCGGAAAAAATGAAGCCTGGCGCCTTGAAACAGCATCGGTCTGGACCACCTGGGCCTGCGCCAGGCTGCGGCCGTGCTGTTCAAAGCGCTGAATGCCGAATAGCTCGGCGCGAATCGGCGGCTCCACTTCCCCCTGGCTCAGTTGCAGGATACTGCGGGCGTAGGAGGTGAGCGCCTCAAGCCGGTCGAGGACGGAGGCGTCCATCCGTGGGTCTCGTCAGGCCACTATGGCTAGCAGCAACGCGCAGCAGATCACAAGCAGCGCGCCGCCCGTCACGATCCGCCGCGATAGCACGGCGTGCAGCGTTTCCAGGCTGGCGCGCAGGTTGAAAAAGCGGCCGCGCGAGCGGTTGCAATCATTCATGTGCGAGGCCAGGTCCATGAAATCACTGGATATATAGTCATTGGCAGGCGGAACGCGGGTAGTCGCTCCGGCGTGGGAGGTGTTCATGGCGTTCAGATTCCAGAAGGGGCGCGACCTGCTCCGCAACCTTAGCGGGACATAATCTGGCGCATGAACCATATTAGAGCCAAAAGACGCTCGGCGCTATCGGACGCAGCCGTTGCGCGTGTAGGACTGCGCCTACTAACCGGTATTGCGCAACCCCGCTGCAATTCCGTTAATTGAGATGTGAATGCCGGTTTGCACCCGCTGGTCGGTCTGGCCTGCACGATAACGCCGGATTAATTCGACCTGCAGGTGGTGCAGCGGGTCAATATACGGAAAGCGGTGGCGGATGGAGCGTTGCAGTGCAGCATTGCCGGCCAGCCGCTGCCGGTCGCCGGTAATCAACGTAAGCGCCTGCGCGGTGCGGTGCCACTCAGCCTCGATGGCGCTGAAAATCTTCTTGCGCAACCGCGCATCGGCCACCAGTTCGGCATAGCGTGAGGCCAGCGCCAGGTCGCTCTTGGCCAGCACCATGTCCATGTTGCTCAGCAGTGTGCGAAAGAAAGGCCACTGCCGATACATCCTTTGCAGCAGGGCAAGCGTCTCTTTGCGACTGGCGGGTGAGCCGCCCTGATGGAGGTAATGTTCGATGGCGGTGCCAAAACCGTACCACCCAGGCAAGGTCAGGCGGCATTGGCCCCAGCTGAACCCCCAGGGAATGGCGCGCAGGTCCTCGATGCTTGGGAACCGTTTCACCGCCGGGCCGCCCCGAGGTGAAACAGCCCCCTCGGGGGGCAGCGAGGACACGTCAGTGCCGAGCGTGGGGGCCAGTTTCACCGCCGGGCCGCCCCGAGGTGAAACAGCCCCCTCTGGGGGCAGCGAGGACACGTCAGTGCCGAGCGTGGGGGCCACAAATCTGGAAGCCGGCCGCGAGCCGATGTTGAGCTCGGCGATTTCACGGATCGGCGTGGCGCTGAAAAAATATTCGGTGAAGCCGGGGGTTTCATACACCAGCGCCCGGTAGGCTGCCATGCTGTTCTGAGACAGTTCCGCGGCGGCGTGCAGGAAAGCCGCCGTGGCAGGTTTGGTCGGTTGCAGCAGGGTCGCTTCCAGTGTGGCGGCCACCAGAGTTTCGAGATTGCGACGGCCAATTTCGGGGTTGGCATATTTGGAACCAATGACTTCGCCCTGCTCGGTCAGGCGGATCTGTCCGCGTACCGTGCCGGGCGGCTGCGCCAGGATGGCCTGGTAGCTTGGGCCGCCACCGCGGCCGACCGTCCCGCCACGGCCGTGAAACATGCGTAACTTGATGTTGTGCGAACGGCCCAGATCGTCAAATAGCTCGACCAGTGCGATCTCGGCGCGGTAAAGCTCCCAGTTGCTGGTAAAAATGCCGCCATCCTTGTTGCTGTCGGAGTAGCCGAGCATGATGTCCTGCTCCGCGCCGCTGCGCTGCACCAGTTGCGCGATGCCGGGCAGGGCATAAAACTCGCGCATGATCGGCGCGGCATTGCGCAGGTCTTCGATGGTTTCAAACAGCGGCACCACGATGAGGTCGTACATGGCCGGGCTATCCAGCGTGCCATGCATCAGACCCAGCTCCTTTTGCAGCAGCAGCACTTCGAGCAGGTCGCTCACCGTTTCGGTGTGGCTGATGATGTAGTGGCGGATGGCTTCCTTGCCAAAACGCTCGCGCACCGAGCGGGCAGTCTCGAAAATGGCCAGTTCGCCCTGCGCCAGTGGCGAGTATGTCGCGCCCATCACGCGCAGTGGCCGGGCGTCGTCGAGGAGGCGCAGCAGCAGCGCGCGCTTTGCAGCCTCGTCCAGGCTGGCGTAGTCCGGATCAATCCGCGCCACCGCCAGCAGTTCGGCCAGCACTGCTTCGTGCTTGTCTGAGCTCTGGCGCAGATCGACCGTGGCCAGGTGAAAGCCAAAGACGTCCACCGCGCGGATCAGCGGCTGCAGACGCTGGGCGATCAGCGCGCCGCCATGGTGGGTCCGAAGGGAGGTCTCAATCGTGCGCAGGTCGGCCAGGAAGTCCTCGGCCCGGAGATAGGGGTTTTGCGGCACCACGGCGTGGCGCGCCGCCTCGCCGCCCTTCAGCGCCTTGAGCGTGGCGGCCAGCCGGGCGTAAACGCTGGTCAGCGCGCGGCGGTAAGGCTCGTCCTTGCGGTGTTCGTTGGTGTCGGGTGAGCCTGCCGCCAGTGCGCTCATTTCCGGGCTGACATCGATCAGTATGGCCGACAGCGAGAGTTCACCGCCCAGAAAGTGCACCTCGGTGAGGTAGTGGCGCAGTGCCACTTCGGCCTGCCGGCCCAGCGCGTAAGCGAGGGTTTCGGCGTTGACGTGCGGGTTGCCGTCGCGGTCGCCGCCAATCCACTGGCCCATGCGAAGAAAACTGTGCACCGGCTGGTTGCCAAGGTCGCGTTCCAGGTTGGCGTAGAGCTTGGGAATTTCGCGCAGGAAGGTGGTTTCGTAGTAACTCAGCGCATTCTCGATTTCGTCGGCCACCGTGAGTCTGGAAAAGCGCAACAGGCGTGTTTGCCACAATTGCACCACGCGGGCGCGCAATTGGGCAAGGTTGGCAGCCAATTCGCGTGGGGTCAGTTCGTCCCTGGCGTGGTTGGCGGTCTGCGCCAGCGCCAAGATGGCGTCGCGCGCCGTGAGCAACTGCGCAATCCCGCGTTCGGCGTCGAGCACGCTTTTGCGCTGTACTTCGGTCGGATGGGCCGTGAGGACCGGCGAGACAAAGCTGTGCACCAGCGTATCTGCTATTGTTGTTGTAGCTATTCCCGCCCAGCGCAAGCGGGCTAGCGCCACATCGATGCTGCCTTCCTGGGTGTCGCCTGCGCGTTCGTGGATAGCGCGGCGGCGGATGTGGTGGCGGTCCTCGGCCAGGTTGGCAAGATGGCTGAAATAGGTGAAAGCGCGGATTACGCTGACCGTCTGGTCGCCAGACAGCCCCTTGAGCAGCTTTTTCAGGGCTTTGTCGGCGCTCTGGTCGGCATCGCGGCGAAAGGTCACCGACAGCCGGCGCACCTGCTCGATCAGCTCAAAGGCAGCGACGCCATCCTGTTCGCGAATCACATCGCCAAGGATGCGGCCCAGCAGGCGGATGTCTTCCACCAGCGGACGTTCGTTGTCCCGGGAGCGGGTGGACGTTTTGCGCCCGGTGGCGTCCCTGACGGGTTCCCTGGTTTGCCTTGCGCGCATGGAAGTGACCATCTCTGTCTGCCCTCTTCTGTTTCAGGCGCCCATGCTAGCATTCAGTCTCCTTTAAAGATTACAAACAGGTAACGAGTGTCCATAGCGTTTCAAACCGTCAAAAATATGGCCGCGCCGAACGTCGTCATCGCCACCCGCGAGAGTCGGCTTGCGCTGTGGCAGGCCGGGCATGTGAAGGCATTGCTCGAAGCGCGTCTGGGCTGGCAGGTGACGCTGCTGGGCATGACGACCCAGGGCGACCAGATTCTGGACCGTTCCCTGAGCAAGGTCGGCGGCAAGGGCCTGTTTGTCAAGGAGCTTGAAGTCGCGCTGGCCGAAGGCCGGGCTGATCTGGCGGTGCATTCGCTGAAGGATGTTCCCATGGACTTGCCCGAAGGCTTTGCGCTGGCCTGCGTGCTGGAGCGCGAGGACCCGCGCGACGCCTTTGTCTCCAGCCGGTTTGCGTCGCTGGCCGATTTACCGCAGGGCGCCGTTGTCGGCACCTCCAGCCTGCGCCGCCTGGTACTGCTCAAGGCGTTGCGGCCTGATCTGAAGATCGACCCGCTGCGCGGCAACCTCGACACGCGCTTGCGCAAGCTCGATGAAGGCCGCTACCACGCCATCGTGCTGGCCGCCGCCGGACTGAAGCGCCTGGGCCTTGAATCGCGTATCCGCTGCACCTTTGCGCCCACGGATATGCTGCCGGCCGCCGGGCAGGGGGCCTTGGGGATTGAAGTGCGCTCTGAGCGCACCGACCTGATCGAAGCGCTGGCTGTGCTGGCGCACCAGCCGACCTGGCTGGCGGTGACGGCTGAGCGCTCGGTCTCGCGCGCCATGGGCGGCAGTTGCTCGATGCCGCTGGCGGCCTTCGTGGCCGATTCCATGCCAGGCGCGGCTCGGGAAGGCGGCAACCATGCGATGCGGCTGAACGCTGCCTGGGGCGACCCGGCCAGCGCTGATCCGATGGCTGGCCAGCCCCTGGCAGCGCTGGTGCAGGTGCAAAAAACCGCCATTGTGCGCAGCTTTGACGAAGCCCAGGCCCTTGGTGAAGCGGTAGCGGCGCAGTTGCGCGCGGGCGGTGCTGTCTGGGCCGTCGACGCCCCGGCGCTGTAATGCCGGACGGGGTGCACACGGTTCGCGTCATTGTGACACGGCCTGCGCGTGAGGCCGAACGCTGGGTGCAGCAGTTTCAGCAGGGAGGCGTTCAGGCCGAAGCCCTGCCACTGATTGAAATTGCGCCCGCCCAGGGCGCCGCAAATGCGCAGGCCCTGCGGAAAGCCCTGCAAATGCTGGACACCTACGCCGCATGCATGTTCGTGAGCGGCAACGCAGTGGACCATTTCTTCACACAAAACAGTGCCTCGGCCCATGATGAAAATGGACATGATGCTATTAATGGCATAGCAAATCAGGTGGCGGGATGGCTGCCGCCAGGCCTGCGTTTGCTGGCGCCCGGGCCGGGCACCGTGGCCGCGCTGGTTGCCGCAGGGGTTCCTGCCGGGCAGATTGATGCACCGGCTCCTGACGCCGGTCAGTTTGATTCGCCGGCCCTTTGGGATGTAATTGGCCAGCGCGACTGGCACGGCCGCCGGGTGCTGGTGGTGCGTGGCGAAAACTCCAGCAGCGCCGGGGCGACCACCACGTCGAAAGGGCGTAACTGGATCGCCCGCCAGTGGGAGGCCGCCGGCGCGCAGGTTGATTTCGTAAGCGTGTACCAGCGCCGCGCGCCGCGCCTGACCAACGCGCAGCTTGAGCTCGCCTGTGCTGCCGGCAGCGATGGGTCGGTGTGGCTGTTCAGCAGCACCGAAGCCGTGGTCAATCTGGCCAGTGAGCCTGCGCTGGGAGCCATGAACTGGCGCGGCGCCCGCGCCGTGGCGACGCATCCGCGCATTGTCGACGCCGTGCGAGCTGCAGGCTGGGGTGTTGTTGTGGCGTCACGTCCAGCATTCGAGGACATCAAGGATGCACTGGCCTCGATAGAATCACTCGATCCATGAGCGCCAGCCAACCCGAACTGCCCCAACCGCCCACGCCACCAGAACGCAGCGACGGGCCGCCCCGAGCGAGTTCGGCCCCCCCGGGGGGCAGCGAGGACACGCCAGTGCCGAGCGTGGGGGCCAGTCACTTTTGGCTGGTACCCCGCAGCTGGGCGTTGCTGGTGGCGTTGCTGGCGGCGGCCGGGTTGCTCGTGAGCGGCTTGCTGTGGCAAAAACTCGGCTCCATCGAGGAGCAACTCGCCCGCCGCAGTCTCGATTCGGGCGCACAGGCGATCGAGGCGCGTACCCTGGCGCGCCAGGCCCAGGAAGCCACGCGCGATCTGGCAGCGCGATTGGCGCTGCAGGAAAGCCGCATCAGTGAAGTCAGCCTGCAGCGTGGCCAGCTTGAGGAGCTGATGCAAAGCCTGTCGCGCTCGCGCGATGAAAACCTGGTGGTGGATATCGAGTCGGCGCTGCGGCTGGCCCAGCAGCAGGCGCAGCTCACGGGCAGCGCCCAGCCCTTGCTGGCTGCTCTCAAATCGGCTGACCAGCGCCTGTCGCGCGCTGCGCAACCCCGCCTCAATCCGTTACAGCGCGCAGTCACCCGGGACATGGAGCGCATCAAGGCGGCGAACCTCACCGATGTGCCGGCACTGTTGCTCAAGCTCGACGAACTGGTCCGACAGGCCGACGATCTGCCGTTGGCCAACGCCATGCTGCCGCGCGCATCAGCACGCACGGCGCCCGCGCCGGTTTCGCCTGTGTTGAAGGCGCCTGCCGCGCGGGCCAGCGCATCGGCCGCCAACAGGCTCTGGCCCTGGATCCCTGACGGGCAGGCGCTTCATGCCTGGTTGCAGCGCATGCTCGACAGCGTCTGGGAGGAAGCGCGCAAGCTGCTGCGTGTTAGCCGCATTGACCAGCCCGAGGCCGCCCTGCTATCACCCGAGCAATCCGTTTTTCTGCGTGAAAATTTCAAGCTCAGGCTGCTCAATGCACGCTTGGGGTTGCTGTCGCGCCAAACCGAAACCGTGCGGGCTGATCTGGTGAGCGCCAATGCCTGGTTGGGCAAGTATTTTGATGCGTCGTCACGCCAAACCCAAGCGGCCGCCCAATTGCTGGCCCAGGCGCAGAGCCAGCTCAAAACCAGCGAGCTGCCCCGCCTGGATGATACTTTCGGCGCGCTGGCCACGGCGGCGGCAGGCCGGTAGGGGCAGGGCCAGGCATGCGCGCCGCTCTCTGGCTTTTGGCGTTGTTCGGCATCGCCGTTGCGTTGGCGCTGGTGGCAGGCAACAACCAGGCGGTGGTCACCCTGTTCTGGCCGCCGCACCGGGTCGATATGTCGTTCAACCTGGTGACGCTGCTGCTGGCGGCGCTGTTCATGACGTTGTACCTCGCCTTGCGCGCGATGTCGGCGGTATTTTCCTTGCCAGCCGAGGCCAGGCGCTGGCGCGCCCAGCAGAAGGAGCGCGCCATGTACGGCGCCCTGATGGATGCGCAGACGCACTTGCTGGCAGGGCGTTACATCCGGGCCGCCAGGTCGGCGCAGCACGCGCTGGCGCAAGAAAAAAGTCTGGCGCTGCTTGGCGACGCGGCGCGCCATGCAAGCGGCCACAATGCGGCGCGTGCCAGCCAGCTGCGCGCGCTGGCGCATCTTCTGGTGGCCGAGAGCGCGCAGTCGCTCCAGCATAAGACTTTGCGCGACCAGCATTTGCAGTTGGCGCTTCGCAGCGTGGCTCCGCGCGATGCGCAGGAAGTTCGCGAGGGGGTGCAGCTTCGTGCGGTGCGCTGGGCGCTGGACGATCAGGACGGCGGCGCGGCGCTTGACTGGCTGGGCCAGTTACCGCAGGGCGCGGCACGGCGCACACTGGCGCTGCGCCTGAAGCTGCGCGCCGCGCGCCAGGCGCAGCAAACGCAGCAGGCGCTGGAGACGGCGCGCCTGCTCGCCAAGCACCGTGCGTTCTCGCACGCCGCGGCACAAAGCATTGTGCGCAGCCTGGCGCTCGAACTGCTCAACGAGGCGCGCGACCCGGCGCAACTGAAACAGGCCTGGCACTCGCTCGACGAGAGCGAACATGCCATGCCCGAGCTGGTGCTTCATGCCGCCTCGCGCCTGATGGCGCTGCAAGGCGATGCCGATACGGTGCGCGCGTGGCTGCTGCCGGTGTGGGACCGCATGATGCAGCCCGACTCCGGCATCGCTGACAGGCTGCGCATCAAACTTGTCACGGTCCTTGAGGCTGGCTTTGATTCGCTGGACGGCGGCTGGCTTTCCCGCATTGAATCAGCGCAGCTTGGTCGGCCGCGTGACCCCATCGTGCTGTATCTGGCGGGAACGGCCTGCCTGAGCCGCCAGCTCTGGGGCAAAGCCCAGCAGCTGCTGTCCCAGGCTGCGCCCGATTTGCAGGACGCAAACCTCAAGCGCAACGCCTGGCGGGCACTGGCGACGCTGGCCGAGCAACGCGAGGATGAGGCGGCTGCCGCACAGGCCTACAAGCGCGCGGCCCAGGCATGACTGTGGGAACAATGAAAAAGGCCCGCATGCGGGCCTTTTTCTGCGCCTGGGCGCCGCGGAGGCGGCGGGTTAGTCCGGGGCCGTCTCGAACGGTAGCGTCATGTCAGCCAAATCGCGCCGGGTTTCAACCAGCACCAGTGGCGCACTGGTGGAGACTACCGTCGGTGGACGCTCGCGCGGAACGTGCACCGGCCTGGCTTCCGCGGCGATTGCGGCTTGCACCTCGGCAATCCTGGCAGCATCGGAATTGACCCATTGCAGGCCCGAACCCTGGGCCACCAAGGCCAGGTCGTGCAACGGCAAGTCGTAGGGCTGAACCTTCGGCAGGGTGCCGGCCGCGGGTACCGTGGCCAGTACCGGGGACGCTGTGGCTGCAATCGCCGGTGCCGTGTAGGCGGGTGCCACGGGTGTTACGGATTGAGTAGCTAGAGGTTGCTGTTCCTGACGATCCCGAGGCCTGTCTGCATCAGAAGGTTGAAAAAACTCCGTGGGCGCGGCAACTGGCGCATTCGCCTCAATCGGCTGCTCATGGCGCTCTTCACTGGGGCTGCGCTCACGGCGGCCCCTGCCATTCCGGTCACGGCCGCGGAGTTCGCGGGGCTGGCGGTCCGGGCCGTCATCCGGCCTTTCGGCGCGAACCTGAATGTCGGTGGAGGAAGCCGGCACGACCGGGTTGCCAGCCTCGTCCGGACCATCGACAACGGCGGGATGCGCCGCATCAAAGCTGTCGGCCTGGGCACCCATGGCCGGTGCAATGCTGCCCTCGGGGCGATTGCTGCGGCGCTCGCCGCGGCGGCCACTGCGTTCGCCGCCACGCTCACCACGGTCACGTCGGCCTTCGGCTCGATCCCCGGTGCGGCCACCTTGAGGTTGGCGTTCGCCATCAGTGCCAGTTTCCTGAACCGGCCTGTCCTGATGCTGGATGTCAGCATCGCCGTTCATCGCCGCTGCCATGGCCGCCTGATTGGCCAGTGCGAGGTCCTGCTCGGCGGCATCGCGCGGAACGCGCTCATTGCGTTCATTGCGGTCACCACGCTCGCGGCGGCCGCGATCACCCCGACCTTCGCGGCCCTCGTTGCGCGGCAGCTCTTCGCCGCGAACTTCGGCCCGGCCCTCACGACGTGCCTCGCCTGCCGGACGCTCCTGGCGGCCTGCGTCGGTGGCGCGCCCTTCAGGCGCGCGCTCACGCCGTTCGCCGTTGCGGCCTTCGCTGCGACCCCGGCCGCCACGGCGACCGTCGCGGCTGCCACGCTCACCGCGCTCCGAACGCTCAGAGCGCCCGTCGGGGCGATCCTCGCGTCGCGAATCGCCGGGGTGTTCACCCTTTGCCGCGTCTTTGACGGCAGGCGCAGCAATCGTCGCCGGCGCGCTGCCAAACAGGCCTTTAAGCCAGCCAAAAAAGCCCTTTTCGGCGGCCACCGGGGCAGCCGCCGCATGCACGGGAGCAGCAGGTCGGGGCGCGGCCTGAGGCTTGCGGGCCATTTCGGGTTTGGGTACCGCCACCGGCGCAGGCACATCGGGCAACACGCCCTTGATTACCGGTGTTTGCCGGTTGGTCGGCTCCTGCGAGCGGCGCGTCACGCTTGTCGGGTCTTCGATCTCGTCGGCCAGCTTATAGCTTGCCTCGATGTTGTCCAGGCGCGGGTCGTCGTGCTTGAGGCGCTCCAGCCGGTAGTTGGGCGTTTCCAGCGTCTTGTTGGGCACCAGCAGCACGTTGATGCGCTGCTTGAGTTCGATTTTTCCGATTTCGGAACGTTTTTCATTGAGCAGGAATGACGCTACGTCGACTGGCACCTGGCATAGCACCGAGGCGGTGCTGTCCTTGAGCGATTCCTCCTGGATGATGCGCAAGATCTGCAGCGCCGAGCTTTCAGTGTCGCGAATGTGGCCGGAACCGCCGCAGCGCGGGCACGGAATCGACGCCCCTTCGTTGAGTGCCGGGCGCAGGCGCTGACGGCTCATTTCCATCAGGCCGAATTTGCTGATGGTGCCGAACTGCACGCGGGCGCGGTCCTGCCGCAACGCGTCGCGCAAGCGGCTTTCAACATCGCGGCGGTTACGCGACTCTTCCATGTCGATAAAGTCGATCACGATCAGGCCGCCCAGGTCACGCAGACGCATCTGGCGCGCCACTTCGTCGGCGGCTTCCAGGTTGGTGCGGGTGGCGGTTTCCTCGATGTCGCTGCCCTTGATGGCGCGGGCCGAGTTCACGTCAACCGACACCAGTGCCTCGGTGTGGTCGATCACGATGGCGCCGCCCGAAGGCAGTTGCACGGTGCGGGCGTAGGCTGATTCGATCTGGTGCTCGATCTGAAAGCGGCTGAACAAAGGGGCATCTTCGCGGTAGCGCTTGACGCGATGCTCGTGCTCCGGCATCACATGGGCCATGAACTGGCGGGCCTGCTCGTAGACGTCGTCGGTGTCGAACAGGATGTCGCCGATATCGCTGTTGAAATAGTCGCGGATGGCTCGGATGACCAGGCTCGATTCCTGGTAAATCAGGAAGGCGCCCTTGCCGCTCTTGGCAGCGCCGTCAATCGCGGTCCACAGCTTGAGCAGGTAGTTCAGGTCCCACTGCAGCTCGGGCGCGCTGCGGCCGATGCCGGCGGTGCGCGCGATGATCGACATGCCGCCGGGGTACTCGAGCTGGTCCAGCGCTTCCTTCAGGTCGGCGCGGTCCTCGCCTTCGATGCGGCGGCTCACGCCACCGCCGCGCGGGTTGTTGGGCATCAGCACCACATAGCGGCCAGCCAGCGAGACAAAGGTAGTAAGCGCTGCGCCCTTGTTGCCGCGTTCTTCCTTTTCGACCTGGATCAGCATTTCCTGGCCCTCCCTGATCACATCGCTGATGCGCGCCTGGCTGACCGGCACGCCTTGCGCGAAGTATTGTTTGGAGATTTCCTTGAACGGCAGAAAACCGTGGCGGTCTTCACCATAGTCGACAAAGCAGGCTTCCAGCGAGGGTTCGACGCGGGTCACGATGGCCTTGTAGATGTTGCCCTTGCGCTGCTCGCGTCCTTCAATTTCAATTTCGTAGTCGAGGAGTTTTTGCCCATCGACAATCGCCAGCCGCCGCTCCTCGGACTGGGTGGCATTAATCAGCATCCGTTTCATGGATATTCCCTTATCGTTTTTCGCTTTGATGCTTCAAACATCACGCGCCCAAAATGGGCCAACGACGCCGGAGGGATGCAGTGCGAACGCGGGAATTGCCGGAGAGCCTTTGACGCAACCGGGCCGACTCGAGAGAGTCAGCCAGCTAGTTGGGGCTGGGCGTAGGCGCGTGGATGAAGTGAGCAGCGATCCAACGGAAGTTAGCTACCATAAATGTAGCAGTTAGCGACCTGTTTACAAGGGCTAAAGGCTGATTTATACCAAGAAACAGGGCTAAAAAGCACCGTAGGCATCGGTAAATCAGACTGGCCAGTGTTGTATTCAAGGGGCTACCCGTCAAAGGACTTGATCTCAGTTAAATCCGCATGCAGCCGTTTGTTCATGACTTGGGCTGCAAGCATAATATTCCGTACTTGTGTTCGCAAAAACATCGACTCGTCTACCGTGCAAACTGCTCGCCGCGGGTGCCTGGCACGCTTGGCTTGCGGGCAATTTCCAGCATGGCATCGACCTTCCAGCAAGGCTGCTTGTCGGCCTTTTCAGGGGCTGTACTTCGCATGGACTAAACTCCAGACGAATCAACAACTTACAGCGCATTGCCAGTGAAACACATTATAGGGGCAGCTTCAGGCAAGACGCAGCGGGCGTTGAAAGCGCCTGCCGGCGATGCTGTTTTCCCTGTAGTTCTGGCCTTTCAACCCGCACACCAGACCCCTTCAGGCGCTGAAGCTCGCACCAGCGAGCC
>JAHFQQ010000176.1 GCA_023259235.1 Polaromonas sp.
ATGAAGCCGCCAATGGCCTGAAGAACGACAACTACACCATCGCCATGGCGCGCACCGGCGACCCCCAGTCCGCCACGGCGCAATTCTTCATCAACGTCAAGGACAACGACTTCCTCAACCCCACCGCGCAAAGTGACGGCTACACCGTGTTCGGCAAGGTTGTGAGCGGCATGGACGTGGTCGATAAAATCAAGTCGGTGCCTACCGGCGCTGGCGGCCCCTTCCCTTCGGACGTGCCAAAGACGCCGGTACTGATCAAGTCTGCCACCCTTCTTAACTGACTCACCCCCGCAGGACCCTCATGAACAACCCCAAAGTAGCACTCCACATTGCCAACCATGGCGTCATCACGCTCGAACTGGACGCCGCCAAGGCGCCCAAGACCGTCGCCAACTTCCTGAACTATGTCAACAAGGGTTACTACGCCAACACGGTGTTTCACCGCGTGATTCCCAACTTCATGGTGCAGGGCGGCGGTTTTGAACCCGGCATGAAGCAAAAGCCCACCGACGGCGAGATCGAAAACGAAGCTGGCAACGGCCTGAAAAACGACAACTACACCGTTGCCATGGCCCGCACCAACGCACCGCATTCGGCCAGTTCGCAATTTTTCATCAACGTGGCGGACAACGGTTTCCTGAACCACACCGCACCCGAAGCTTCGGGCTGGGGCTACGCCGTGTTTGGCAAAGTCGTGGAAGGCAAGGACGTGGTTGACAAAATCAAGGCCGTCAAAACCGGCCGCAAGGGTTTTCACGACGACGTTCCCGTCGATGACGTGGTGATCGAAAAAGCGGTCGTGCTGGCCTGACATTCCTCGCGTGAGCATCCCCGCAGTGCCCCAGATGACGGAGCTCAACGCTCCGGATTCCTGGCGCATTGTCGATTTCATTTCAGATTTGCATCTGAGCGCCGACGCACCTGCCACCTTCACGCTCTGGCGGCACTATATGGAAAGCACCCCGGCCGACGCCGTGTTTGTGCTGGGCGACCTGTTCGAGGTTTGGGTCGGCGACGACGTCGTGCACGGCGACGCGGTCAGCGCCGCCAGGCTGCTGCCCACCGCCAGTTTTGAAGACCGCTGCGCCCGCGTGCTGGGACAGGCGGCGCGGCGGCTGGCACTTTTTTTCATGCATGGCAATCGGGATTTTCTGGTTGGCCAGCGCCTGATGGCCATTTGCAGCGCCCACCTGCTGGCCGACCCGACGGTGCTGGTGCTTCACGGCGAGAATGGCCAGCGCTGGCTGCTCTCGCATGGCGACGCGCTCTGTCTGGCCGACGCGGACTATCTGCAGTTTCGCCAGCAAGTGCGCACCCCGACCTGGCAGCGCGATTTTCTGGCCAAATCCCTGGCCGAGCGCCAGACCATCGCGCACGCGCTGCGTCAGCAAAGCCAGCAGCACCAGGCGCAGCGCAGGCAGTCCGGGGCCGACGTTGCCGACGTCGACGGCCACGCTGCCCGCCAGTGGCTGCAGGCTGCCAATGCCCGTACCCTGATCCACGGCCACACCCACAGGCCGGCAATGCACGACCTCGGGCATGGCCTGGCACGTGTGGTGCTCAGCGACTGGGATGCGCAAGATGCAGTGCCGCGCGCCGACGCGCTGCGCCTGCGCGCCACCGGCCTGAAGCGCATTGCCGTGCATTGAACCTGATAACGCCGGCAGAGGCCTGACTCATGCTGAACTGGTTGCGCAATCTGGGATCCCAAAAACGCAGCTCGGACGCCATTCCCGAAGAACTGTGGATGGACACGCTGCTGCGCTACCCATTTCTGGCCAGGCGACCAGTCGCCGAGCACTTGCGCCTGCGCGCCCTTGTCGGCGAGTTTCTCAAGCAGAAACAATTTAGCGGCGCGCAGGGACTGCAGGTCACGGACGCCATGGCGATCGCCATTGCAGCGCAGGCCTGCCTGCCGGTGCTGCACCTTGGCCTGCGCTGGTATGATGATTTCAGGGGGATTGTGGTGCACCCTGGCGCCATGCTGGCGCGCCGGCAGGTCACCGACGGCAGCGGTGTGGTGCACCATTACAGCGAAGTGCTGCTGGGCGAAGCCATGGATCGCGGCCCGGTCACCCTGAGCTGGGAAGACGCCGCCGCCGGCGACACTGCGGAGCAGGGGCACAACGTGGTGATCCACGAGTTCATCCATAAAATCGACATGCGCGACGGCCTGGCCGATGGCTGCCCGCCATTGCCCTCGCGCAAAGCCCATGCGCAGTGGCACGAAGTCATGCAACCCGCCTACGACGCGTTTTGCGAGCAGGTGGCCATGGCCCGGCGCTTTGGCGGCCAGCCGCCCTGGCTGGATGCGTACGGCGCCAAATCGCCGGCCGAATTTTTCGCGGTGGCGTGCGAGGCCTACTTCGTCAACCGCGAGAGCTTTACCCGGGATTTTCCCGATCTGACCGCCCTGTTTGACCAGTTCTTCAAGCTCAATGAGCCGCTGGCCCATCAGGAACCGTAACAGTCAGCTATTTATCTGATAGCAAGCGCGGCGTGGCCAGGGCACTCCAACGCACTGAGCGAATGATGCTTTCGCCAGGCCATCAATCAGTGGCGCAAGAGACTATGCGCACGGCCTGCAAAAAACCGGCAAAGCGCTTGACATTGTTGCATTGCACAATTAAAGTTCGCAGGTTTTCAACTTTTGGAGTTTCTTGTGGGTAACGGTTCCAGTGACAGTTGTCGATCCCGGATCGATATGGCTGCCTGACAGACCCCCGGAAATCCGTCTCCGCCGTGTCTGATCCGGCACGGTATCCCCGCCGAAGCATCGGCAATTTGTTCCCAGGCCCGCGTGATTGTTATTGCTTGAGCGCCGTCCAATCTGGCACGCGATCGCGTGGCCGTTCACGCAACAGGCATTGATGTCTGAACACAATGGCTGGCCCTGCCCACCAGAGCCATGGAATGAATAGAAGGGAAACCCAGTGAATTTCTTCAGCCTGCTGTTTGGCGTTTTCCTCAAATCACGCCACACCGGCCACCTGTTCCAGCGCCGGGCAATTTTCGAGTCCCTGTCGGCAGCCAGCTCGGCCGGAGCGTTTCCGGACCAGTTGTCCCTCAGGCTGGTGCGTGATGCAGATGACGAGTTATCGAGTGTGCTGGCGCGGCTCGATTCCAGCAAGGACGGACTGACCGACGCCGAGGCAGACGTCATCCGTGAAAAGGTCGGCCTGAACGAGGTCGAACACGAAAAACCGCTGCCGTGGTGGCTGCACCTGTGGCTAAGCTACAAGAACCCGTTCAACCTGCTGTTGACAGCATTGGCCGTGGTGTCCTGGCTGACCGAGGACCTCAAGGCGGCCATTGTGATTGGCAGCATGGTGGTGATTTCCACGCTGATGCGCTTCATCCAGGAGCGGCGCTCGAACCAGGCCGCGCAAAGCCTGAAAGAGCTGGTCAGCAACAAGGCCACCGTGATCCGGCGCGATACCGTCAAGCCCGCCAGTCCGGTCGAAATTCCGATCAAGCAGCTCGTGCCGGGTGATGTGGTGCTGCTGTCGGCCGGTGACATGATTCCAGCCGACTGCCGGGTGATGTCCGCCAGGGACCTGTTCGTCAGCCAGTCGGCCATGACCGGAGAGTCACTGCCGGTTGAAAAATTTCCAGAAACCAGGGGCGCGGCCGGTGGCCCGCTGGAAATGGCCAACCTGGTGTTCATGGGCACCAACGTGGTGTCGGGCTCCGCCGCGGCGATAGTCCTGGCCACTGGAAACCATACTTATTTTGGCACGCTGGCGACGCGTGTCACCGCCACCACACGCGAGGTCAATGCCTTCCAGGCAGGCGTCAACAAGGTGAGCTGGCTGCTGATCCGCTTTGCCGTTGTCATGGTGCCGATTGTTCTCCTGATCAACGGCTTTACCAAGGGCGACTGGCCGGAGGCCTTTTTGTTCGCGCTGTCGGTCGCGGTCGGGCTGACGCCCGAAATGTTGCCCATGATCGTCACTTCCACGCTGGCCAAGGGCGCGGTGCTGCTGTCGCGCCAGAAAGTCATCGTCAAGCGGCTCGACGCGATCCAGAACTTCGGCGCCATGAATGTGCTGTGCACGGACAAGACCGGCACGCTGACGCAGGACAAGATTGCCCTGGCGCGCCACACCGACGTGTTCGGCCACGAGTCCGAGGAAGTGCTGGGATTTGCCTACCTCAACAGCTACTACCAGACCGGGCTGAAAAACCTGCTGGACCGCGCCGTGCTGGAGCATGTCGAGGTGCAAAAAGAACTGAAGCTGGCCGAAAACTACCAGAAGATCGACGAGATTCCCTTTGATTTCCAGCGCCGCCGCATGTCTGTCGTGGTTTCTGAACGCGACGACCACCACGAACTGATCTGCAAGGGCGCGGTCGAGGAAATCGTCGCCGCCTGCACCCGCGTGCGCGATGGCCATCAAACCGTTGCGCTGGACGCCGCCATGCTGGAGCGGGTTCTTCGTGTCACGCATGATCTGAACGAAGACGGCCTGCGTGTGGTGGCAGTGGCCATGAAGGAAATTCCGCCCAGCCAGGGCGTGTATTCGGTGGCCGACGAGTCGGACCTGACCTTGATAGGCTACATCGCCTTCCTCGACCCCCCGAAAGAGTCCACGGCTCCGGCGCTCAAGGCGCTGGCCGAGAACGGCGTCACCGTCAAGATCTTGACCGGCGACAACGAACTGGTGACGGCCGAAGTCTGCCGCCAAGTCGGCCTTGCGGTCGGCGGCATCGTGCTGGGCGCGCAAATTGACCGGATGGACGACCTGGCGCTGGCCGCGGCCGTTGAGGCACACACCGTCTTCGCCAAGCTCTCGCCGCTGAACAAGGAGCGCATCGTGCGCGCACTGCGCAACAACGGCCATGTGGTCGGCTTCATGGGCGACGGCATCAACGACGCGGCGGCGCTGCGTGCCGCAGACATCGGCATTTCAGTGGACTCGGCGGTGGATATTGCCAAGGAAGCGGCCGACATCATCCTGCTCGAACGCAGCCTGATGGTGCTGGAGGAAGGCGTGATCGAAGGCCGCAAGACCTTCAGCAACATGCTCAAGTACATCCGCATGACGGCCAGCTCGAACTTTGGCAATGTGTTTTCGGTGCTGGTCGCCAGCGTATTCCTGCCCTTCCTGCCGATGCTGCCGCTGCAGTTGCTGGTGCAAAACCTGCTCTATGACATCTCGCAGATCGCCATTCCATTCGACAACGTGGATGCCGAACTGGTGAGCAACCCCCTCAAATGGAATCCCGACGACATCCGCCGCTTCATGATCTTCTTCGGACCCATCAGCTCCATTTTTGACGTCACTACTTTCGTCGTGATGTGGCATGTGTTCAAGGCCAATTCAGTGGCGGGTCAAACCCTGTTTCAGTCCGGCTGGTTCGTTGTCGGCCTGCTCACCCAGACGCTGATCGTGCACATGATCCGCACCCCCAAAATCCCCTTCCTCCAGAGCCGCGCCGCCTGGCCGCTGATGTCCATGACACTGATCATCATGGCCGTGGGCATCTTTTTACCGATGGGGCCACTGGCCAGCTACTTCAGGCTGCAGGCGCTGCCGCTGCCCTACTTCGCCTGGCTGGCGGGTATCTTGCTGAGCTATGCGATGCTGACAACGCTGATGAAGCGCTTTTACATTCGCCGCTTTGGCTGGCAGTGAACAGACCACTTTGGCATCACCGCGAGCCGCCGGAAATCCGGTTGGCACGCGAGGCAGCTCACTGGCCGTTGCCGATGTTCTCCGGCGCTTGCCGGATTTGCGGAACGCCGGGACCGGGCCATGGAGCGGCAATGATCCGCGGAACGGCTGCGCCCTGCGGGTCTGCAGCAACGGGCGGCAGGGCAAGTTCCGGCGGCGCGAGGGAGACTGACGGCGAGACCGGCTCCGGCGCCAGCACGGCTTCGGCTTCCGGAGCCTGGGCGGGCAGCGGGTCCGGTGCGCTCACCTCGTGCGGCGCGTCAAAGCGCGCGCGCTGATCGATCACCCGGGACCAGAAGGAATGCTGAAAAAAGTCGCCAACGATGGGTAGCGCGCTGTGCGCGCCCTGGCCCCAGTAGTTGCTCAGGGCCACACGATTGTCGTTGAAGCCGACCCAGGCACCCGCCACCAGTTGCGGGTGCATCAAAATGAACCAGCCGTCGGTGTTGTCCTGGGTAGTGCCGGTTTTGCCCGCCACGTCAGCCTGAATGCCAAACCTGGAGCGGATGGCTGCGCCGGTCCCCCGGTCGACGACGCCGCGCATCACATCGAGCAGCGTTTGGGTGGTGGCGACAGGCAGGGCCTGTTCTGGTGCCTCGGCCTGGAACTTCTCAAGCACCCGGCCGTTCCGGTCTTCAATCTGCGTGACCGTCATCGGCTCGATGTAGCTGCCGTTGTTGGCGATGGTGCCGTACGCCACGACCATTTCCTTCAGGGTCACGGGGCTGGTTCCCAGCGCCAGCGACGGCACCAGATCAAGCTTGCTTTGCCGCACGCCCATGGCCTGGGCGAGCTTGGCCACCTTCGCCGGACCCACGGTCTGCATGACCTGGGCCGTGATGGTGTTTTTGGAATAAACCAGACCTTCGCGCAGGCTCATGGCACGCCCGCTGGGCTCGCCGCCATCGCTGGGCCGCCAGACCGCGCCACCGCCCAGTGCAATCTCCACGGCCTGGTCCATGAAGCTGTCGGTGGGCTTGGCGCCGCTGTCAAACGCAGCGCCGTAGACGAAGGGTTTGAAGGTCGATCCGGGCTGCCGACGGGCCTGCTGCGCATGGTCGAACGGGTCCAGGGTGAAGTCGCGGCTGCCCACCCAGGCCATCACGTGGCCGTTGCGCGGGTCCAGAGCCAGAAAGCCGGCCTGCAATCGGGTCTTATCGCGCCGCAGCGCCAGCATGAACGAGCGGTCGGCCTGCAACTGCTTGAGGGCCTGCTCGCCCGTCAGGCCTGAATCCCTTGCAGCCTTGTACTCCGGGCTCTCGCGCACGAAGGCAAGCACCAGGTTCTTCTTCGACCGCCACCCGGTGCGCTCACCCCACTCCGTGTTCGCCACGCCTTGCAGCCTGTCGGCCTGCCGCGTCACAGCCTGGTTGGCCAGCTTCTGCAGCCGCGAATCGATGGTGGTGCGCACCACCAGCCCGTCGGCATAAATGTTGTAGTCGTTGCGGTCGGCCCAGTCGATCAGCCAGCGGCGCAGATACTGGGTGAAATGGGGCGCCGGGCCAAGCGGCTCGGTCTGCCGCTCGAACTCCACCCTGAGTGGCCTTTTCTTCAGCGATTCAAGCTTCGCCGGGTCCAGCTTCCCGTCCTTGACCATTTGCGCAAGCACAAGATTACGACGCTCCACGGAGCGCTCCGGATTGAGCACCGGGTTGTAGTAGCTCGTACCCTTGAGCATGCCGATGAGCGTGGCGCTCTCCAGCACATTGAGTTCGTCGGCCGACTTGTCGAAGTAGGTACGGGCCGCCATTTCGATGCCGTAGGCGTTGTAGAGAAA
>JAHFQQ010000177.1 GCA_023259235.1 Polaromonas sp.
GGGCCTTGTCAGCGGCCGAACTGGCGCACAGCCGCACCGGATTTGACGACGACCGGCTGCCCGAGCTGCTGTTTCGCTACCGTGCCCGCAACTTTCCCGAAACCCTCACGCCAGAAGAAGCTGAACGCTGGGAAGCGCATCGCGCAGCGCGGCTGCTCGAAGGCGAGGGCGGCGCGCGCAATGTGGATGCGCTGTTTGCCGAAATAGACACCTTGTCAGAAACCGCTGATGAGCGGGCCGAGGCGATTTTGGGGGCGCTGTATGACTATGCCGAGGCGATTGCACCTGAGGTGCATTAGTCGGCGTCCAGCCGCACGCCCGGCTGCTGCACGCCGATATGCGCTTGCTGGCGCGCCGCGGCCAGTTCAACCTGACGCTGGCGCTCGCGATAGCCGGCTTTTTGTTCTTCGGTCGTTCTGGCATGGCAGTGCGCGCAGCTAACCCCGAGTTCATAAAGCACGGACGCCCGGTCTTTTTCGCTGAGCGGGTCCCGGCACGAGCGGCAGAAGGTGAAGTCGCCCGGTTCAAGCCCATGGCCAACCGACACGCGTTCGTCAAACACAAAGCATTCGCCCTGCCAGCGGCTTTGCGCTTGCGGCACGGTTTCCAGGTACTTGAGGATGCCGCCTTCCAGGTGATAGACCTCGTCAAAGCCCCTGGCGCGCAAGAAGGCGGTGGATTTTTCGCAACGGATGCCGCCGGTGCAAAACATGGCGACTCTGGGTTTTTTACCGTCCACGGGCGCCAGCTTGCCGCCCTCAGCCATTTCGCGCTCCACCCAGCCCGGCAGCTCCGAAAAGCTGCGTGTCGCCGGGTTGACAGCGCCTTTGAAGCTGCCGATGGCCACTTCGTAATCATTGCGCGTATCGACCAGCACCAGCTCCGGGTCGTCGAGCAAGCGGTTCCAGTCGGCCGGTTTGACGTACCGGCCCGCCATCAGCGCCGGATGTACATCGGGCACGCCCAGCGTGACGATCTCTCGCTTGAGCCGAACTTTCATCCGATGAAACGGGATCTGCGTTGCCCAGGCCTCCTTGTGTTCCAGCGTTGCCAGGCGCGGATCCTGGCGCAGCCAGGCCAGCACCGCATGCACGTTCCCGGGTTGCCCGGCAATCGTGCCGTTAATACCCTCAGAGGCCAGCAGCAGCGTGCCCTTGACGCCGTGGGCTTCGCAGCACGCCAGCAAAGGCGCCTTGAGCGAGGCAAAGTCGGGAAGTTCGACAAATTTGTACAGGGCAGCGGTCAGGAATTGAGCCATGGTGTTGAAATGTGGGGTGGGCGCAAACCTTCAATCCCCAATCGTAGCGGGTCTGCTTTGAGGCAGACCAAAACGCATTGACCGCTCCGGCTATATTCAGACACGATGGCAACCGACCTCACCAGCCTCTGGCTCAAAAATATCAAACGCATGGGCAAGGCCCAGCAGGCGCAGGGCCGCAAGCTGCTGCAAAGCATGCTGCCCAAGGCTGTCCGTGCCCCATCGGTGCGCCGCGCCAAACCGGTCAGGGCGGCGGGTGCCAAAGCTGCCAGGCGCAGCGGCCAGTCGTCCGCAACGCAGGCGCGCTTTGTCGCCGGTTTTCCCGGCACCTGGCAAAAGGCCTGTTTCCCGCCGACGAAGGCCGGACTGCCGGCACCGGCGCAGCGCATGCTGTACTGGCTGTACCTGCCCAGTGGCGCAACTGCCAGGCCTGCCGCGCCGCGCCCGCTGGTGGTCATGCTGCACGGCTGCCAGCAGACCGCCGCTGACTTTGCCACGGCAACGCGCATGAATGAGCTGGCCGAACGCAAGGGCTTTGCGGTGCTTTACCCGCAGCAATCGGCGAGCGCCGGTGCCCCGCTATGCTGGCCCTGGTACCAGCGCGACACGCAGCAGGGGCAGGGCGACGTCAGCCGGATTGTCGCGATGATTGCCCAGGTGCAACGCCAGCACGGGCTCGATGCCTCGCGAACTTATCTGGCGGGCTTGTCCGCCGGTGCCGCCATGGCCACGATTGTGGCCTTGCGCCATCCGGAGCTGATTGCCGCGGTCGGTCTGCATTCGGCGCCTGTTTTTGGCACCACCGACTCCCCCATGAGTGCTTACCGGGCCATGCAGCACGGCTCCGGCACGGCGTATCGCGAGGCGGCGCGCGAATTTTCCCGGGCCTCGCCGCAGTTCCCCGGCATGCCCGCGTTGCTGATTCAGGGCAAGCGCGACCCGGTGGTGCAACGCATCAACGTGGAGCAGTTGGCCGCGCAGTTCATGATTTTCAATGCGGCGTCGATCGGCCAGGCCGAACCGGTATTGCGCAGCCATGCGGCGCGCCTGGGCGGGCGCCGCCCGCACCATGCCTACAACACCGTGACTTACCATGCCGGCGGGAAAGCAGAGTTGGTGCTTTGCGAGATTGACGGGCTTGGCCACGCCTGGAGCGGCGGCGATGCCAGCGTTGCCTTCAGCGCGCCTGAAGGCCCCGACGCAACACTGCTGATGTGGAATTTCCTTGCGCAGCACCAGCGCGCTTTGCTGCCATCGAAGCCCTGAGGCTTGCGCCAGGAAACGCTGCCCATTGCAGAAATTACAAGTAAAAAATGCTTGTAGCCCAATCAGAACGGGTGCAGGCAGCTATCTATCTGGTAGCGCCATAGGCGTCGATGCGGCCTGTGCGAAGCGGGCGCGAAGCGCCTCCACGCGCGCCCGGTTGACGCCAAAGTCCTTGCTTCCGAGCCGGCTTGCCGAGCGCACCTGAATCACGCCGGCGGTTTCGTCCAGGTAAAACTCCACGTCGTCGGTGAACTTGAGCCAGCGGGTCGTGCACTGGGCATACAGGTAGCCGGGCTCGTGCGTTACCAGCACGCAGCCTGGGGTAGCCTGCAGCACGGCGGCCAGCCGGCGCATGGAATTATTGGGGTCAGACCCCAATAAATTTAGCGGTGCGATGTCGGCATAGGCGCGCTGCGGGTTGTCGGGATACAGCCCGGCCTGGCTGGAGACGCTGTTGGGTGTTTTCGAAGGGGCCTTGAGACGGCCATTGCGCACACCCAGGTCGGTGGGCGGCCTGCCCTTGAGCAGGCCAAGCTGGCCCGCGACGAGCAGCATGACAAGCAGGCCCGCCACCACTGCAACAACAAGCTTTAGCGCTGTAACCATGGGTTCGTCCTCCAGAGGGAGTGTGCGCCGGACCGGGCGAAAGTGGCGGTGTAGCCATTGCCGCAATGGGGTATTTCATGCTGGTTCTTAAAATGCAAGGCATGAATCATCCATCCATGAAAGTCGCCGTGATGGGCGCGGGCGCCGTCGGTTGCTACTTCGGCGGCATGCTGGCGCGCGCCGGGCACCAGGTAACGCTGATCGGCCGGCCCCAGCATGTGGCGGCCATCGCCAGAGACGGCCTGCGCATGGAAACCACAAGCTTCGACGAGCAGGTGCCCCTGGCCGCCAGCAACGAGCCCAGCGCCGTGCAGGGCGCCAGGCTGGTGCTGTTTTGCGTCAAGTCCCTTGACACCGAATCGGCCGGTGCCCAGATCCGGCCGCATCTGGCGCCTGATGCACTGGTGCTGTGCCTGCAAAACGGCGTGGACAACGCCGACCGCCTGCGCGTGGTGCTGCCTGAAACCGCAGTGGCCGCCGCCGTGGTGTACGTCGCCACCGAAATGGCCGGCCCCGGCCACGTCAGGCACCACGGCCGCGGCGATCTGGTGATCGAGCCTTCCAATTCCAGCGAAGCCGTCGCGCAAGCATTGATTGCCGCTGGCGTGCCCACCGAAATCTCAAACAACGTGCGCGGCGCGCTGTGGGCCAAGCTGATCCTCAACTGCGCCTACAACGCCGTCTCGGCCATCGCCCAACTCCCGTATGGCCGGGCGGTGCAGGGTGAAGGCGTGAAAGACGTGATGCGCGACGTGGTCGCCGAATGCCTGGCCGTGGCCCAGGCCGAAGGCGTGCAGGTGGCGGGCGACGTGCATGCGGCCGTTGACAAACTCGCAGGCAGCATGCCCGGCCAGCTTTCATCCACCGCGCAAGACCTGGCGCGCGGCAAGCGCAGCGAGATTGACTACCTCAATGGCCTGATCGTGCGGCGCGGCGAGGCGCTCGGCGTTGCAACGCCGGCGAACCGGGTGTTGTGGGCGCTGGTGAAGTTGCTCGAATCAAAGCACGTTTAGGGCTGTGTCTTCGCGCGCGCTTGATGGGAGGCCCAAGCGCCGTTCGCTTCAACGCTCCGGGCTACCCAGCAGCTTTGAGATCACCCGCCAGTGCTGCGGCTCCACCGGCGTGATCGACAGCCGGTTGCCCTTGCGCAGCACCACCAGGTCTGCAAGCGCCTCATTGGCGCGCAACTCGGGCAGGCCGAGGTTGCGCGTCTTGTGCAGTACCTGAACATCCACCAGTTGCCAGCGTGGTTCATCGGGCTTTGATTTGGCGTCGTAGTACGGCGACCTGGCGTCGAACTGGGTCGGGTCAGGGTAGGGCGTGGACGCCACCCGCGCGATGCCCACGATGCCGGGCTCGGCACAACTGGAGTGGTAGAACAGCACACCATCACCCACCCGCATTCCATCGCGCATGAAATTGCGCGCCTGGTAGTTGCGCACACCGACCCAGGGCACCGTGGCCTTGGGAGCGGCCAGCACATCGTCCACCGAGCATTCGCCGGGCTCGGATTTCATGAGCCAGTAGCTTGTCATGGGGTTTGCCTCGTTGTGAAACCGGGAAGGCGTTGAGCATAGCGGAGGAACAAGGCAAAGGAAACCCAATACGGGCCAGCAGCAAGAACGGATGCACCGGTGCAGGTTTTTTATCGACAGCCAAGCTGATTCGCCGGCCAGCTTGGCGCCGGTCCAGCGCTCACTCACGCAGCCGCCTCTGGCTGTGCAGGAGATTGCTTCCAAATAGATAGCTATATGCGCCCGTTTTTACTGGGCTAGAAGCATATCTCGTTCCATAAATCCGGTCACCGGCGTCGCCCACGCTGGGCAGGATGTAGCCATGCTCATGGAGCTGCCGGTCAATGGCTGCGGTGTAAATGGGCACATCCGGATGGGCTTTTTGCAGGGCGACGAGGCCTTCGGGGCAGGTCAGAGTCGGCAACGCGCTCGTACTGCTTGTATGCGACTTTTCAAATGCCCTGCCTGATTGGGATGAAAGCGACCGAGCTGACCCACGCTTTGCGCTGCTTTGGCAGCAAGTTCGACCAGCGTGCCCGACTCAAGGTTACTCGCAACACTTTGTTCAAGCTGTCTTACCTGGGCACGAATCTGCGAGCGTTTTTTGTGGGGCAATGATGGCTTGCGGTTCACAATGAGCTTGGTGGCAACCATCGGCCTTGTCGCTGAAAAAATCTCATGCTTGTTACGCCCCGCTAATAGACCATTTTTTCGCAACATTCCATAGACTTGTGCAATTGCCCATGCTTGCTCACTCTTTGAGAGATGACTTTTCGAAGACATCACCATGTCGTCAACATAGCGCGAGTAGGTGATGCCTTTCTGTGCCATCTTCGCGTGGAGAAGCGGCTCATCCCGCCATAGAACGAGATTTGCAAGATAAGAACTTGTGATCGCGCCCTGAGGCATGGAGCCATCCTTGGTGGTGAGTTGCGTCAGTAGCTTCGCCACTGGCAAAGAAAACCCAAAAAGGGCGCACCAAACATCCTCTATATTGACCGCCTGCACGGATGGGAAAAACTTCTTGACGTCTTCGCAAATCAATATTTGTTGATTGACGTGTTTCCTTGCGTTTGAGACGTAATCGCAGCCCTTGAGGCTTCCTTGGAGGTAATCCGGAAATTGAACCTTTGCGAAAATCGTATCCTTGATTCGACGGTGAATGACCTTGAGAATTCCCAAGGCATCAAATGTTTCCCTTGTGGAACCTGGCTTAGGGGGCACGCGGCGATACGAGCGATTCGTCTTTGCCGCCGCATCCTGCAACACGACCTCATCAAACCTACAAGGGCTTCCCCGCCTTTGTCAAACAGAAATTCATCGTGGTTGAATCGCGTAGCGATTGACCACGAAACCAGACTTCTTCACTTCCTCTACATCACCTCGTGAAATCTGTCGTTGCCAGTTGGGTGCAAGGCATGCGGACGGCGAAACTACAAACGGTCATTCGAGGCTGCTTTGCTTGCAGCGGACCCTGATGAAAGACGCGCGCCGAGGGCTCCATTCGTTAGTCGGGGCTCAGCATGGTTTCCCATGCGGCTACCTCCCTTGAGATGATCGAGCATTCCCCGGCGCAGGTCCAAACCTTTCACTCATCAACGACAAGTCATCACACGGTGACATCTACAAATCAATTCCAATACGACGGCTTCCTGGGTCTGATCACGCAGGCCGCTTGAACGCCTCGCCTTGCTGTAGCATGGCCCAGCACATGCGGGCGTTCTTGGCCGCGATGGCCACTACCGCTTTCCAGTAACCCCGGCGCTCCTGCACGCTGATCGCCCAGCGGCTCACCGGATCGGTCTTGTTCTTTGCCGCTGATAGCACCGCCTTGCCACCCATGATCAACAGGGTGCGCAAGTATGGGTCACCGGCCTTGGTGATGCGCCCCAGGCGCTGCTTGCCGCCCGAGCTGTATTGGCCGGGCACCAAGCCCAGCCAGGCGCAGAACTGGCGACCGCAGGTGAAGTCGTGGCCTTTGCCGACGGTGGCCACAATGGCGCTGGCGGTGGTCGGGCCTATGCCGCTGAGTTGCATGAGTTGCCTGGACCGGGCATCTTCATTGGCTGCCTGTGCGATGTACTTGTCGTACTGGTTGATGCGCTCATCCAGGCGAGTGAGTTCGCTCAGGGCGTCACCAACGACTGTATTGCACCAGCCCGGCATGTCTTCCAGGTGTTTGTGGGCTTCGCGGCGCACGGTGGCGGCTTTCAGGGGCAGCACGATGCCCAGCTCGGACAGCAGGCCACGAATGCGGTTGATCAGCGCGGTGCGCTGCTCCACGTAACCCTGGCGGGCGCGGTGCACGAACAGGCGGGACTGCTGTTCGATACTCTTGACGGGTACGAAGCGCATGTTGGGTCGGGTCACCGCTTCTGCGATGGCGGCGGCATCCGCCGCATCGTTCTTGCCGCGTTTGCCGCTCATGCGATAAGGCGCAACGAACTTGGGCGCCATCATGCGCACGGTGTGACCAAACTTGGCAAACTCGCGGCACCAGTGGTGGGCACCGGAACACGCCTCCATGCCGATGAGGCAGGGTGGCAGGTTGGCAATGAGCTCCAGAAGTTTGGCACGGGGCACCTCCGGGCGCACCAGAGCTGGTTTGCCTGTTTCATCGACGCCGTGCACCGCAAAGACGTTCTTGGCGACATCAATTCCTACGGTTACGATAGCCATGATTTCCCCTCTCAAGTGAGTTGATGAAAAGTTTGACCTCTCCATCGTGGCACATTGATGCCGTAAACCGCAACTCGAAAGACGCGCGGCTCGCTTGGGACGGGGAAGTCCCTTTCATTCGT
>JAHFQQ010000178.1 GCA_023259235.1 Polaromonas sp.
AGCGCCAAATTTCCATCGGGTCGTGTTCGACCCAGCCGGGTTGGGGGTAAATCTGATTCAGCTCCTGTTGGGCTAGCGCCATGATGCGGCCCCGTTCGTCAAACACAATGCTCCGGGAACTGGAGGTGCCCTGGTCAAGGGCGAGCAGGTAGGTCATGGTGATTTGGTGGCAGTTCTTGCGAATGGGCAGGGGAAAGTTTTCAGCCACTCACTCTATACCGAAAGCCGGGGAAACGATTCAGTGCTGCATCATGAAGCATGGACTACCGGACCTTCGGGTTCGGCCCCGGGTCATGCTGCCGTTACAGTAAGCTTGAGGCACATTAAGCAAAGGTTTCATGAAAAGAGGAAGCAAAGCGCATGGCGGATGAATCCTCGCTCGCACTGACATGGCGCAAAGGGCTGATTGACCGACTCACGGCGCCACATCTTTATGATGTTGCCGTCATTGGAGGTGGTGCCACTGGCTTGGGCGTGGCGCTCGATGCCGCTGCGCGCGGTTTTTCAGTAGTGCTGGTCGAGTCGCATGATTTTGCCAAAGGCACCTCGTCCCGCGCGACGAAACTGGTACACGGCGGTGTGCGTTACCTGGCGCAGGGTAATATCTCGCTGGTGCGCGAGGCGTTGCGGGAACGCAGCACCCTGCTGGCCAATGCGCCGCATCTGGCGCAGCCGTTGCCATTTGTCATGCCCACCTACAAATTTTGGGAAGCGCCTTTTTATGGCGTGGGGCTGAAAATGTACGATGCCCTGGCTGGGAAGGCCGGGCTGGGGCCCACGGAATTGTTGAACCGGAGTGAAACCCTGGCGTGCCTGCCTGCGCTCCAGCCGCAAGGCCTCAAAGGAGGTGTCAAATACTGGGATGGCCAGTTTGATGATGCGCGGCTGGCCCTGGCGCTGGCCCGCACTGCCGCCCGTCAAGGTGCGCTATTGGTAAATTACTGTGCCACCACCGGCTTGATTCATGAAAGCGGCAGGCTCGTGGGACTTTACGCGCAGGACCAGGAAACCGGTCGCTCCTTTGTATTGAAAGCCCGTTGCGTCGTGAACGCCACAGGCGTATGGGTGGATCAACTGCGTTTGCAGGATGGGCAGGCCATCGGGCGTGAGACGCAGCCCATGGTTGCACCCAGCCAGGGCGTGCATATTGTGGTGGACCGCCTTTTTATGCCGACGGATCACGCGATGCTGATTCCCAGGACGGCTGATGGCCGGGTGCTGTTCGCCGTGCCGTGGCTGGGTAAAACCATTTTGGGTACCACCGATACACCGCGGCATGATCTGGCGCGCGAACCGCTGCCGTTCAAGGAGGAGGTTGACTTCATCCTGGGCGAGTCGGCCCGCTACCTGAGCCGTGCGCCTGGCACGCGTGACATCAAAAGCATTTGGGTGGGATTGAGACCGCTGGTCAAGCCCCCTGCAGATGACGCAGGCAATACCCAGGCCCTGTCACGCGAACACACGGTGCTGGTCAGCAAAACCGGGCTGGTCACGGTCACAGGCGGCAAATGGACCACTTACCGGGCCATGGCCGAGGACGTCATGAACGACTGTTTTGCCGCGGGGCTGCTTCCGCCGCGCAGGGGAATGGGAACCAGTCACCTTAAATTGGTAGGTGCTCAGGATTCAGCCACCAGGATCAGCGATCCACCGGGCCTTCATCTCTATGGTAGTGAAGCGGCTGCGGTTCAAGGCCTGACGGGCGTTGACCATCAACTCGGCGGAGGCCTGACAGAGGCCATGGTGCGCTTTGCGGCACGCTACGAGTACGCGCGTACCGTGGAAGATGTCCTGGCCCGCCGTTCCCGCCTGCTGTTTCTGGATGCTGCGCTGGCCCGATCCATGGGACCAAGGGTGGCCGCCCTGCTGCAAGAAGAAGAAAATGGGATCAACCCCCAACTGGACACCTTTCTGGCGCTTTGCACCCAATACCTCAATGTGCCAACCTGAGTGGAGGACACTTCGAGGTGATTGGGGATTGAAAAACGACGCGAACCCTTACTTCAACGCCAAGGCCGCATCAACCGTCGCGGGGATCGCGGGCAACATGACCAGCTGCCCGGTTGCCTTGAGAGAGCGCACGCGTGTGGCCAAAAACCAGGCCAGCGGCAAGACGCCGCCAAGGGTGAACAGGGCGCCACCGACAATGCGGGCCCAGGTCAGACTCTGGAAAAGGTCGCCATGCACGAACGCCAGGGACCGTGCGTGCCACAGGCCGTGGTCAAGGACATCGCTTAGCTGGGCTATACCGGCTGGCAGCAAATCGAGCATCATCATCAGCAGCAGCCCAAGGTTGAGTGACCAGAAGGCGCGCCGCAGCAGGCGCGCGTCCCAGCGTTCGGCAACGATCAGGTAGCGGCTGCAGAAGATGATGGCGGCAATCGCCAGGTTGCCGTACACCCCCATCAGTGCGGCATGGCCGTGGTTTACGGTCAGATAGGTGCCGTGCTCGTAGTAGTTCACAATCGGCAAATTGATGAGGAAGCCGAATACCCCGGCGCCAAAGAAGTTCCAGAAGTTCACACCCAGCAGGAACAGGAAGGCCTCACTCTGGCCGAAGTTCGGTTCCGTCAGCTGATTGTCATCGGCACCAGCTTTCAGACTGGCCAGCGCCCGTTGCGGCGTGTTGCGAAACTGCCAAGCCTCAAGCGTGAGCAATATCAGCGGCACCACCTGCAGTGTCGAGAAGATGCTGCCAATCGCGAGGGTCGCGACCGGCTTGGCATTCCAGTAGAAATTGTGTGAAATGCCCAGCAGGCCCGAGCCGAGAAACAACAGCGTGGCCAGGTACACGATACGCGAGGCGGCGGCATGGCTGACGAAGCCCATCATCAGCATGAAGTAGGCCAGAAGTGCGGTGGTGAACACTTCAAAGAAGGCTTCGACCCACATGTGAATGACGGCCCAGCGCCAGAAGTCGGCAATGACAAAGTTGGTGGTGGGTTGTGCCACAAAGCCAGAAATGAACAGCAGCGTCACGCTGACAACGGTGTACAGCAGCCATTTTGGCAAGGTCCAGGCGTCGCCCTGCTTCCAGCGTGGAGCGACCAGCCGCAGCACAACAACGCCCCATAGTGCAAAGATCAGGAACAATACGCCCTGCCACAGCTTGCCCATTTCGACATACTCCCAGCCCTGGTTGCCAAGCAGGTTCCAGTACTCGCCGAGCAATCCTTTGGAGCCCAGCGCGATGCCAAGCAACGTGCCGGCCACCCAGACGACGAATAAGACAAACAGCCGGTTGACCAGCACCAGCAGGCCTTTGGGCTCAGCAGGCAGTGCCGTGGACAATACGAAGATCGATGCGCCGATCCAGCACGCCGATATCCACATCATGGCCAGTTGCAGGTGCCAGGCGCGCACGATGGTGATGGGCAGTGCCTCAGCTACATCCAGGCCGAACAGGTGAGTGAAGCGCAGGAAATCGTTAATGGTGAGCACCCCGGCAACAATCTGCAACACAAACAGCAGGGCTGCGGCCACGAAGAACTTGTAGGTGGCGCGCTGCAATCGGGTCGGTCTGAAGGTTTCAACGCGCGCCTGCGTCGCGAAGCCATCATCATTGTCGGCCTGACGCCAGCCCGCAATGCGGCCATAGCGGCCATGAAGGAACAGGACGATACCCAATGCCACGACCAGACCAAAGGCCGCTGCAATGCTCCACATCATGACCGGCGCACTGGGGCGATTGCCGGCGGTTTCGTCGTAAGGCCAGTTGTGCGTGTAACTGTAATCCTTGCCGGGTCGCTCGCTGCCGCAAACCCATGCACCCCAAAAGAAGAATGCGGCCAGGTCGCGCAGTTCGGCTGCATCGGTGATGTAGCCCGCGGGGTGAAAGGCCACGTCGCCTTCGCCGCGAAACATGGCGGCGTAGCGGCGCTCCAGTTCGCGATAGGCGTAAGCCTGTGCATCGCTTAGCGTCACGCGATTATTGGCCTCATCGAAGCGGTTGTGCCGGATCTCGGCTTGCGCGCGCGCCAACGCTACCGCTGGCTCTACGCCCTCGCGCGAGGCATAGTGGTCGCGCATTGCGCTTGCCATGTGATGCAGGGCGTCGGCCGTGAAATCAGGCCCGCGCCCGGCACCGTCTCCGAACATTGAGCCGTAGTCCATCAGTCCGTATTTCAGGAACACCACCTGTCCGCGCGTGATCGCTGCGGACGCCACCAGGGTCTCCCCCCGGTTGGAAACAAAATCCGGAACTGGCGGCGCGTCCTGGTAGGTGCGGGTGCCCACAAAAATCATGCTGCCAAGGCCGGTTAACAGCACCACGGTCAATGGCAGCCACCAGTTGCGCCGGTTCATCACCCAACGGTTCCAGAGCCGGCCCAGGCGGTTATAAATTCGGTCGGTCACGGTTTTCCTATTTCGTTGAACCCTGCACAGGCCGTACGGCAAGTGCAGGCGTACAGGCCTGCTCGGCACAAGTGCCAAGTGGCAGCGTTGGCGGCAGCCTGGGCGCCTCCATAATCAGGGGCTGCTCCATGCTGAGTGCTTCCAGAAACGCCACCAGGTCGTTCTTCTCTGCTTCGGCCAGGCCAAGCGGTTTGAGCAGGGGCGACTTGTTTGGGACATCGCCACCACCACGATCAAAAAGATCGACGACTTCGCGCAGCGTATCGAAGACACCGTTGTGCATGTAGGGGGCGGTGTACTTCAACTCGCGCAATGACGGCGTGCGGAATTTTCCGATGTCGCGCGGGTCGCGCGTCTGGTAGTAGCGTCCAAGATCCTCGTCCAGGTCGCGATAAACCGCGCGCGGGACATCGCGCTGGCGGTTCTGCCAGCGCACGGCGATCTGCACCAGTGCATTGGAATCGAACAGCGGCTGGCGTGGCACGCCCAGGGCATAAAAACCCTGGTCGGATGCCATCGCGCCGTTATGGCACTGCAGGCAGCCGGCTTTGCCTTCAAACAGCGCAAGACCACGCCGTGCCGAGGGCGTCAACGCGCGCGCATCACCAGCCAGATAACGGTCAAACGGTACCAGCAGCGGATCGGATACCAGCGTGCGTTCGAAGGCCGCGATGGCCTGCCAGACATGGTCGAGTTGCGGCCACTCGGTGCCGAACACCTGACGGAATAGCGCCACGTATTCGGGCACCAGTCGCAAGCGCATTTCAACCATGCTGGCTTTGCCATTGCCTTCGACCGGCGCCTGCATGGCCGCGCGGGCCTGAGCTTCCAGGCTGTCCAGTGTGCCATCCCACATGAGCCGTTTGTAATGCGCGGCGTTCAGCACCGTGGGATTGTTGCGCCAAAGTCGATGCCCAGGGTAGCCACGCGCCAGCGCATCGCCGTGTGCCCAGCCTAATTGGGCTACATGACACGAGGCGCAAGAGGTGGACCCGTCACCGGACAGGCGAGCATCGAAGAACAACAGGCGACCGAGGCGCAGCTTTTCCGGGCTCATCGGATTGTTTGCTGGAATCGGAACTGCCGGTAGCGCAGCCAGGGGCGGCAACGACGACCGGGGTGTGGCCAGCGCCAGCATGCCGCCAAACAAAACGGCGGCCGCCAGCAGGGCCGGGACCAGCCGCTTCATCGGCTTGCCTCGTCAATCAGCCCGTAGTCGAAGGCTGGCGGTACCGCCACTCGAGGTAGTGGCGCCGACAGGCTGCGCAGGAAAGCAACCAGCGCCTGACGCTCGCGAACGGTAAGGTAGAGCGGGCGCAGTTCGCTGCCAGAGCCGCCGCCGTCATTATGGAAATCAACCACAGCTTCCAGGCTGTCGTAGCGGCCGTTGTGCATATACGGCCCGGTATGCACCAGACCTCGCAAGCCCGGCGTGATGAAGCGGCCACGGTCTGCAGGATTTTTGCTGACCGCATAGACACCCACGTCGCCGCGCTCTCTCATGACGTTGGGCAGGCCCATGTTGGTGTAGTAGCGCAGCAGGCTGATGGTGCGCAGTGGCTCACGCGACAGCGCCACAGGGTCAGCCACGCCCAGACGGTGCGGTTTGCCATCCGATAGCAGGGGTCCAGAGTGGCACGCTATGCAATGCGCTTTGCCGATGAATAGTTGCAGCCCTTCGTGAACGGCGGGCGGCAATGCGGTGGTAGCTCCGCGCAATTCGCTATCCACGATGGTGTCAGCGAAATCCAGCGAGCGCAGGTATTCCGTTATGGACTCGAATATCTGCTCCGGACGCGGCTCGCTGGCTTGACCAAAAGCGCGCCGCCATAGCGCTAAAAGCGGTGGAATCTGGCGAATGCGCTCTTCCATGACACGGACTTCACCGTTCATGAATTGCCCGTCGGTGAGCATCTCCCGTACCACGGCGGCCAGGTCTGCGCCGGAGTAGCGGCCATCCCACATCAGCCGCGACTTCAGCCGGACGGACAGCAGACCTGGCGCATTGCGAAAATACTCGGTGCCGTTGTAGCCACGCGAGAGAGCCTGCCCGTCGTCAAACCCTTTGGCGGGCTGGTGGCAAGTTGCGCAACTGCGGCTGCCGTCACCCGACAGGCGGGACTCAAAGAATAAATGTCGTCCAAGCTCGACCAAAGCCGCGCGCACCGGCGCTGGCGCGGGCAAAGGTTCGAGGCGGGCCTCGCTCGCCGCGGCAGGCAGTGTCATCAGGGCCAGCATGATCGTCACCGCCTTCAAGCGCCATACCAGGCTATGCGGCATGACATGCTCCCGGCAGGTCTGGCTTGATGCGAGTCCCTCCGCGGCGGAGAGTTGGCGAGACTGGCGAATCGCCATGGGCCTGAAAAACTTCATTTGGCAGACTTCCGCTCACCGTAGCTGACCAGGGGTGCATCTTGCAGGATGACACTGCAACTGCGCTTCCAGGTCAATATTTCGTCCAGCAGACGGGCATCTTCCTGCGCCGTGAGTGGCCGTTGGCCATCGGCCTGCACATTGATGAAGAACACCCGTCCGGTATCGCTGTGCGCGAATTGACCACCCAAGGGCAGCACCTGTTTTTTCGCCTCCTCTGGCGGCAGGTGGCATCCCATGCAGTTGAGCGCATAGAGGGTGGCGGCCGACTGGCTTGCACCCGCCATCAAGGGCAGCAGCACCAGCGCCGTGGCCAGGGTAAAACGGGGGCGTAGTGGACCGCGCATACTGGCCTGGTTCTAGGTTTGGGGCTGACAAGTCCGGACGGGATTACTTCTTGATGCTGATCACCTGCGGCCGGGTCACGGACTTGAGCCCCTCCACGCCAAACTCAACACCGTAGCCGGACCCCTTGATGCCGCCAAACGGCACCATCGGATGAATCATGCCGTGCTGATTGATCCACACAGTACCGGCCTGTATGCGACTTGCCACCTCTTTGGCGCGCTAGACATCAGATGACCACACCGACGCACCCAGACCAGCGCTGAGCCCGTTGGCGCTGGCCACGGCCTGGTCCAGGTCGCGGTACTTGATGATGGGCAAGACCGGACCGAACTGTTCTTCATCAACCAGCCGGGCCCCATCTTGCAGGC
>JAHFQQ010000376.1 GCA_023259235.1 Polaromonas sp.
AATCACGCCGTGGTTCTGAAGCAGGTGCTGGGCGGGTGACGCATCGCGATGCTCCGTCTACGGAGCAGTTCCTCAGCCGGTCAGGCGATAGGGCAGCGCCGGTACCTCTCTTCCCCTCCCCCTTTATGGCACTACTGTCCGGGGAAAGCTATGCATAGGCGAAGGTGAGTTGATCTGGGTTTGATTTGGGATTGGGGCGGGATGGATTGATGGGTGGCGGTTTGTCGATGCGGGCTATGTTGCGGCGGGTGTGGAGGAAAGCGGCGACCAGTTCGGCGAAACGGCGGGGCGAGTGTTTTGTGCCGGTGAGCTTGCGCGCGAGATGGATCAGGACGAAGGCGATCATTGCCGCCAGGATTTGCAGCCGCACGGCGTTTTCGTTGAAGGCGATGAACTTCTTGATATTGAGGTTCTGTTTGATCCACTTGAAGAACAGCTCGATCTGCCAGCGCGCCTTGTAGCAGGCGGCAAGTTCGAGAGCGGAGCGCTGGCGGTCATTGCTGATGATGTCGAAAGTGTCGCCATTGTCGCGGGTGATGGTGATGCGGCGCAGGAAGATGGGGAGCTTGGAATCACCCTTGCTGGCGAGCTTCACCTCGCGGTCGGCCTTGATGGTGAAGCCGTCGCCTCGGCTCGCCTCAAGCGGGCGCCTGCGCAGCGTCTTCCAGCGCATGTTGGCCTTTGGCCTGGTGACGAAGAAAGCCTTTGCGTTATCGATACTTGTCCACCATCCGAAGTGGCAATAACCCTTGTCGAAAACATAGGTGACACCGGCTGCGATGGGCAAGCCGCGGCCGAAGGTGATGTCGTTGACATTGGCCGGCGTGATCTTGGCGGCCAGCGGACAATCGCCTTCCAGATCGTGCAGAATATGCAGCTTGAGGCCATGAATGCGGCCGTTGGAGGCGGCGCAAGCGAACATATGGCTGAGCGGCACCGGGGTTGAATCGATGATCTGCAACGCCTGTTTGGCGGCGTTGCGCGCCTTGCGGCCAAGGCCATTCACCAGCATGCCCAACAGCTCACTGAACACCGCAACCGGGCGGCGGGCATTGGCATCGGCAAGGGTCGAGCGGCAGAGCTTGCCGCAACCCAGATGATAGTGATGGTTTGATTGGGCGTTAAAACCCGTTTCAATGGCCCGCAGGCTGTCAGCGCCCGTCAATTGCGCAAAGGTCAGAGCCAACATATGCTGCCAACTGCCGAAACTCTTGTCATAGGCATCGCCATCATGCCGCTCCACAATCGCCTTGAAGCGGCGGCGCTCAATGGGCTTGAGCACTGCTGCGAAGATGCTAGAGGTGAAATGCATGCCCGTTTCCTTTCTGTGTCTTGACAACCAGAAAGTATCAGCAAAACCCTGATTTGACGGGCATGCACCTCGCGACTTATCGACTCATTCCCCGGACAGCAGTGCGCGAAGCGGGGAGGGTGGCGCGCTTTGGCGCGACGGGTGGGGTGTTTCCGCTAGCGCGATGCTTCAAAACAAGCGCTGAACCGATTATTCAATTCACCATAGATTAGAACTCGCTGAGGCACCCCACCCGTCATGCTTCGCATGACACCCTCCCCGCTTCGCGGCGGAGGGAGATTGATGGCATATGAAGAGCTTCAGGCAACGGCTTTGGTAGTCCGGTCGGGTTGCCAGACAACGCGGGCGGGCGGCAAGGTGAACTTTGCCGTCGTTCCGTGGCCAAGCCTGCTTTCTAGTGTCACATCACCGCCATGAAGGCGGGCGATCTTTCGGGCGATCGCGAGGCCAAGGCCGAGACCTCCGAAGCGGCGGGCGGCCCCCTCGTCGGCCTGCACGAAAGGCTCGAACACCCGCTTGCAGTCGTCGGGCGATATGCCGATACCGTTGTCATGAACCTCGATCAGCAAGCCGCCATCGCTGCCTGAGTCAAGTGTCACGCCGACTGAACCACCGTGGGGCGAAAATTTCACCGCATTGGTCACCAGGTTGATGAGCACCTGTTTCATCCGGGTGATGTCGCCGGTGATTTCGGCGGTGCGGCTGAAGCGCAATTTGATTTCAATGTTGCTTGCTCTGGCGAGCTCGCGGCACATCTTGACGGCCACTTCGGTGAGTTCGACAGCATCGCCGGACTGCTCGACGATCGCCATGGTACCTTTCTCGATCCGCGTTACGTCGAGGATGTCGTTGATTAAACTGCGCAGATGGGCGCTGCTCTCGAGTATGGTTCTTGCATAGTCGGCCTGCTCCTCCTGGGTGGCATAGCCGTTGGGACCGGCGGCGAGGATTTCGGCAAATCCGATGATTGCATTGAGGGGCGTT
>JAHFQQ010000179.1 GCA_023259235.1 Polaromonas sp.
CGCGTAGTTGGCCGCCAAAAAGGATTCCAGCACCGCTTCAGCGCCTCCCGCCTGGTCTTTGGAGGTATAGACAATGATGGCTGCGGAGTCATCGCCACGCCCGATCAGTTGGTAGAACGCACTATAAACTTTGGCGAGGTAATCGCTGGACGTCAAAGTGCCGTTTATCCAGTAAATCTGCCAAGCCACCAGACGATTTTCATTGGCAGGATTCGCCAGACCAGACCTACGAAGTTCTGCCGTGTGCACGGCAACCGGCTTGTCTCCGATAGCAACTATGCGGCTTGCACTTGCAACCTGGGCCCATTGCGGGTTGTCGCTGGCGACCAGCGCGTTACCGGAACTGACCAATTTTCGGCTGTAACTCTGATGGCGGTAGAAGCCCAGGTACAGCCCGACGGAGCGGCTCTGACTGGCGTAGCTGCTGTTGATTTCGGCAGTCGGGTTCTGGAAAGCGGGCTTGAACGCAGCGTCTCCCGCAGCCACGGCCGACCAGTCTGCGGCCAGAACCGCTGGTGCCGTGAATGATACCGGGCCAGCATCTTCACCCTGGTCGATAGCCCGCAGTGCGACGTGGGGCAAGGCTACCAGCGCGGCAAAACAGGCCGTGGTGGCCCACAGTCTGGCAGCCGTCACAGGCGGCTCGTGCGCGGTGACCCCTCCGACGTTGACGATCGCCGCTTTCTCAGGCTCGGCCCAGCGGGCGCCAATCACGAACATCAGCATGATGACGATGCCAAAAAAGACCCAGCCGTAAATCAGGTGATCAACCCCGGTCGCGATCTTGTTGCCGGAAAGGTGGCCCAACATGACGATCATGTAGGCGCGCATCCAGTTGGCAACGATGGGCACCAGAATGGAGACGATCACGAACAGGATTCGGCGCTTGCTGGACTGGTAGTTCAGGTAAGCAAATAAAGTGCCGACGGTGAGCGAAGCAATCAAATAGCGCACGCCGCTGCACGCCTCGACTACAGACCAGCTACCCGATGGAATGATAAATTGAAGCCCTTCCCGATAGACGGGTACGCCACTCAGGCGCAAGGCGATGACGGTGAAATTCGCCGTCCACTCCATGAATTGGGGCAGGAGAAATTCGCCAATCGGTACGGCAAAGAACAGGAAACCCAGCGGGAAAATGATCAGGCGCGCTACCGACCAACCCAGCACGGCAGGCACGGTCAAAACCAGCAGCGCTACGAGAGCCAGCTGGGTGATCGAATTGACAGCCGCCAAATCGCCCAGCAGCCACGCAAAGGCAGTAAAAGCGATGGCCAGAAAGACCCAGACATTCGGCTGGGGGGTCTGCATTGCAATCACCCGCCGCTGTCGCCAGATGAGCCACAACGAAATGGGAGGAACCAGAAAGGCGTGGGTAAAGGTCTCGGATCGAGCCCAGATCAGTACCATTGCAACAGCGGTGTCCCGGTAAAGAAACAACACCCAGGCCAGTAACAACAATAGCGCAGGCAAAGCATGCCGCCAAGGCGCTGGTAACGTTAATGGAATGGGCGGGTTGATAGCTGCCGAACTCATCCCAGATTCCTGACAACAAAAGGCCCTAGCCAGTTCGCCAATTCCACAGGCAGCCGCCGCCACGCTGCAATCAACAAGTTGTATTTGGCATTGGATGGGTTGTTTTGCGGAATCGCATCGCGCTTGTAAAGACGGTACTCGTAGTGCAATGGCCGGGGCTCAAAACCCCAGTTCTTTTTGAACGCGTAAGAACCGGTGCCCCGCTTGCTGCGGCCATAGTCAAACACCTTGAGTCCGCGCTCGCAGGAGCGACGCATCAACTCCCAATATTTGAAATCGTTAGCCGCCAGATCACGGGCAGTTTCATCATCACCCGCGTAATAGGGCAACACTTCACCGCGAAAGTAGAAGCTCAATACGCTGCTAAGCGGGTGGCCATCTGGCGCAGTAACTGTGAGTACTTCACAATCAGCGCCAAACTCCGCCAACAAGGCCTTGAAGTATTTCTTGGGCATGGCGGGAGTTCCATGACGGTGAACGTTGTCGGCATAAAGGGTGAAGAAGCGATCTACGCTACTATCACTCTCGCTGACCAAACCGTTCTTGATGCCTTTGCGCACCATGGCTCGCTGCTTGCGAGGAATGGCCAGCAGGTTGGCCTCTTGTTCGGGCAAAATTTCCTTGCGAAAGGTGACGTACAAGTCTTGTGTCGGCCAGTCGGCGTGGCGCGGGTTGACGTTGCGCAACTCAAGGTGTGCCACGCCGAGGCGCCTGGCAATTTCCTGAGCCTCAAGCTCCAGGGCCTCCGCAGCCTGCGCGCTGATCGCTGCGACGCCACCATACACGGCAAAAGGCAAGCCCACCAGCGAGTTGCCAAAGAGCCAGCTATTGACATGACCGAGCGGCAAAACACCCTGAATGCTACCGTTGGCCTCGGCATACAAAAAATAAGTGTCATGACCGAAAATATCGCGCACAATTTTCTGCCACCCCGCGCGATGAAAAAATGTAGCTTCGGGACATGCCAGGACGAAATCGTCCCACCGCGTTGCCGTGGCCATGTCCTGCGGCAGCAGACGCTTGACGGTCAGCGAGGAATTCTCAGGCAACCGCGACATTTTTGGTAAATCGATCCAGAAAAATCTGATCCATGCGACCCCACTTGAAATCGCGCAACAGCTGATTCAAACGGCCCTCCATGCGGTCAATGTTGACGTAATGCCTGAAGCGTGTCTTGCGGCTGATACCCGCAATGCGGGGCTGCCCGGTATCCATCTCCCATGGATGAAAATAGAAGATGCCCGGCTCTCGGTCATGCCCATTCACCCGGCCGAGCATCCAGCGTGATAGGGCGTAGGGCAATAATCTGAAGTAGCCGCCCCCGCTGGATGGAAAGTTGCGGTTTAGCACCCGCAAAGTGGTGATCGGAATTTCCATCAGGCCCGGCCGCACCTCGTAGGCAAAGCGTGGCGAGTCCGGCATGCCGTAGTGGTCGTGCCGAATAGGGTAAATGCTGGAGCTGTAGCGATAGCCTGCGCGGGCCAAGCAGTCAAAAGCCCAGAGGTTTCCGGTACCAATTGAAAAACTGGGCGCACGATAACCATTGACTTCGCTGTCCGCCAAATCCTCCAGAACAATTTTGGCCAGCTGAATGTCGGCAAAAAAAGCCTCTTCGGTCTGATCGGTGGCGCGTTCGTGGCCATAGCCATGGCTGGCCAGCTCGTGGCCTTCCTTGACTATCTGGCGCACCAGGTTGGGATAACGTTCGGCGATCCAGCCCAACGTAAAAAACGTGGCCTTGGTATCATGCCGCGCCAACATTTCAAGAATGCCATTGATATTGCGCTCGACGCGACATTCACGCGTATTCCACTCCGAACGCGCAATATGCGGCGCAAATGCCGAGACCTGAAAATAATCTTCGACATCGATCGTCAACGCGTTGGTGATAATCGAGACTGACATACCGGGGCCCTATGTGGTGGCCGAATTCAAGGCCGCTTGCGCTTGCCGGCTATTCAGCCATTGGTACAGGTCAGCCGCGATACGTTCGGCGGCGTGGCCATCCCAAAATTCGGGCACGCGACCACACTTGCCCCGGCCGGCAAGGATTTCTTGTACTGTAGCAAGAATAGCAACACGGTCGCGGCCAACCAGGATGTTGGTCCCCTGCTCGACGGTGATGGGGCGCTCAGTGTTTTCTCGCAGGGTCAGACAGGGCACGCCGAGCGCCGTGGTCTCTTCCTGCAGTCCCCCCGAATCGGTAAGTACCACGGTGGCACCCGCCATGAGCCCCAGCATTTCAAGGTATCCCTGTGGCGGCAACAACACCATGCGCGCTGGATCAATCAGGCCCGCCAGACCAAAGCGGTCAATGTTGCTGCGGGTGCGGGGATGCAGGGCGAACACCAGTGGCAGGCTGGCGGCAACTTCACCCAGCACACCCAACAAGGCATGCAGGGTCTCAGGCTGGTCCACATTGGAGGGGCGGTGCAGGGTGACCACGCCATAGCCGACTGGATGACTCAAAATCAGGGGGTCAATGTGGCAGGCTCGCAGGGTGTCCGTGGCGCTGCGGGCGTTTGCCCGACCAGACACCACCGAGTCAATCATGACGTTACCCGCAAAAAAAATCCGCTCTGCCGGTATGCCTTCCCGCGCCAGGTTTTTTTCAGCGGTGCGCTCCGTGGTGTAAAGCCGGTCAGAAATCTGGTCCGTAAGGACGCGGTTGATTTCTTCCGGCATGGCCCGGTCGTAGCTGCGCAGGCCGGCCTCGATGTGCACTACCGGCACGCCCTTCTTGACCGCAACCAGGGAGCAGGCCAGCGTTGAGTTGACATCGCCGACCACCGCCACGCAGGATGGTTTGTGCGCATCTACAACAGGTTCGAACCGGCGCATGACTTCAGCTGTCTGGATGGCATGCGTGCCAGACCCCACCTCAAGATTGACGTCCGGCCGTGGCAGTCGCAAATCTTCAAACAGACGATCGCTCATGTCTTTGTCGTAATGCTGTCCCGTGTGCACCAAAAGCGCGCGCAGAGGCGGGACATGGGCGGCCATGGCCCGCAAAATGGGCGCCATCTTCATGAAGTTGGGCCGGGCACCCACCACGCAAACGACAGGACCCAAATCAGCGACCGGCACTGCCGTGATCACCCGATTGCTCATGGGTGGCCCTCTTGCCCGGGTTTTCTGACAGCTGCAACAAGTTTTTGCACCATGGAGAGAATTTCGAGATTGATTCGCTCCAGGCGAAGCATGCTCAGCTCCAGGCGTCGCAAACGGCTATCGTATTGCTCGACACCCAAGGCGTCAATCTGACTGGAAATGGCGCCCGCCAGGCCGGGAGCGATCTGCAATTTCGCGGGATCAATATCAACCAGCCCGGGCAATGCTGAGCTTTGAACGCCAGAATCGTCCCGGGCCAATTTCTCTCCACGTGCTGTATTGGAGGGAACCGCCGATTCATCGTGAATTTCGCTCACCACCATATTGACGTCTTCAAGGGCAAAGGTGTCTTTGTTGCCCAGGAAACCGAATAGCAGCAACCGATCACAAATCAGATTGATGCGGCGTGGGATGCCTCCGGATGCCCTGAAAATCGCTTCAAAGGCGGCTGAATTGAAAGTAGGGCGCCCTGCCGCGCCGGCGCACTTCAACCGGTGTTCAATATAACCCTGTGTCTCGTCCAGAACCAGCGGCCCGATATGGCAAGTCGCGGTCACGCGCTGCCTGAGTTGCTGCATGGTGGGGCTTTGCAAAATGGTGCGAAATTCGGGTTGCCCCACCAGGAACGTCTGCAGCAGCGCCTGTTGGCCAAACTGGAAGTTCGACAGCATGCGCAACTCTTCTACCGCGCGGGAGGTGAGGTTTTGTGCTTCGTCAACGATCAACAGGCAGCGTTTGCCCTGGCTTGTTTGGTTGAGCAGATAGGCCTCCAGCGCCATCAACAGGTCGGCCTTTGAAACGTCTTTAACCCGCACACCAAACGCAGCCGCCACCATGCGCAAGGTGTCTTCGGCATCGAGCTGCGTGGTAACAAGGTTGGCGGCTACGACCTTTTTTGGATCCAGACTGGCAAACAGGCCACGCACAATAGTGGTCTTGCCTGCCCCGATCTCACCCGTGATGACAATGAAACCCTCGTTTCGTTGCACACCGTATTCGAGGTAGGCTTTGGCCCGCCGGTGTTGTTTGCTGCCAAAATAGAAACTCGGATCAGGGTTGAGCTGAAAAGGTTTGTTGCTTAAGCCGTAAAAAGCTTCATACATGGGTCAGAACTGGACAAGCAAGGTGCCAATCACAGCGTTTTCGATGTAAGACGTGGTACCACCGCTGGACACGACGTGGCGGACTGCAACAGAAACCAGGGCCTGTTTGCCCACCCTGCCCGTGACGCTGACATTGAGCAACCGCAACGTTGTGTCTTGCAGACTGGAGTCCCCAGATGTGTCTTGCTGCGACGCAAGAACACCCAACGAATAATTGGGCGTTAATCGATGCGTGTAGTTGGCGCTGAAGCCGCGCTGGCGAACCGATGAGGAGTTACTGAGATCATCGATGGCCGCCGATAATTTGTCGACTCTGCTGCTCTCGCTTCGCGTGGCAATAAACGTTACCGTGTCGCGCACACCCAGCAGCGCGAACGACAAGTCTTGCCGGCGCTCAAGGGACACTGCCGACAGCAAAGAACTGTTGATGGCAACCACATTGGGATTCAGCCCGTTGGATTGCAAAAACGCATTGACCAATTGCGCGCGGGCGGTCGGGTTGGGCTCAATGGATGCAAACTGGCTGTACAAAAGGTCGTAGATGGATCCGGAACCGGCAATACTCGTAGTACCCGTTGGTACTTGAAGGCCTTTTAGATCGGTGAATTTCCATGCGGTGCGCGCCGTTCGGTGTTCAAAACTCAGGCCGTGCGTGCTCCCGAATGAATGGTGATCCCGGGAGGCCGACAGCGTGGTCACCGGCGATGGAAACCAGTCCACTCCGAAGCCGCTGACTCCGTAGCTTTGCTTGTCGAAGCTGGTGTAGTTATTGGCTTCCCGCCCGGCCTTGGAAAACACACGCAATTGGGGTGTGACTCTGTAGGACAGGCCAAGAATCAAATGGTCATCGTCGGTCCGGCGACCGGCGCTGTAGTCAACGGTCTGCTGGCTGGCATCAGCCGACCAGCCAAGACTCCGCAAGGTGCTGTCGCCGTTGATTTTCACAAAGCTATCGGTCGTTTTCACATTTGAGAACGCATCCGCATTGCTGCTTGTGATTGCCCGGCTGTAACGAGCCTCATAACTGCCCAGATCACCCAGTCGGCCGCGCAGATAGGGTGAGATCCGGTAGCTGGAAACGTCGGCTTGATTGGCGTTGATGGATGTGTTGCCGATTGACTGGGTGCCGAAGGCCGAGATGGCCTGCCGAGCAATGGAACCGCTGAAATCGAGATAGGCCCAGTTGTCAACCGCCTCCAGCGTGCCGGCCGTATTTAGCGCGTGCTGGTACTGGTTGGCCGACGAGTTCTGGGCATACCCGATCTTGTCCACGGAATAGTCTAAATAGCCCTTGAGCCGGCGGCCTTCACTGTTAATGCGGATGCCCGGGCTGATCTCGGTAACCATATCTGACTGCTTATCGACATTGCTCAGGCGGACGTTATCCGTCAGGGTCTCGGTGACCGAGACGCGCGGCACAATGGACACTGTCCGACTCGGACCCGAGTCTGAGCCAGACTGCTGAGCAGAAGCGCCAGCCGACGCCATAATCAAACCAGCCGCCACCGACAGTGACGTGGTCGTAATTCGCAGAGCCCATAG
>JAHFQQ010000180.1 GCA_023259235.1 Polaromonas sp.
GGGCCCAGCGCAGGGGGCGCGGTCTATTCGCCGGCCATGACCGACTTCATCTTCATGGTGAAAGACAGCTCCTACATGTTTGTGACGGGCCCCGAAGTGGTGAAGACCGTGACGCACGAGGAAGTCACGGCCGAGGAACTGGGGGGTGCCATCACGCACACCACCAGGAGCGGTGTCGCCGACCTGGCCTTCGAGAACGATGTCGAGGCGCTGCTGATGCTGCGCCGGCTCTACAACTACCTGCCGCTGAACAACCGGGAAAAAGCCCCGGTGCGCCCCAGCAACGATCCGGCAGACCGCATGGACAAGAGCCTGGACACCCTGGTTCCCGAAAATCCGAACAAGCCTTACGACATGAAGGAGCTGATCACGAAGACGGTGGATGACGGCGACTTTTTCGAGATTCAGCCCGAGTACGCAAAAAACATCATCATCGGCTTTGCCCGCATGGAAGGCCAGTCGGTCGGCATCGTTGCCAACCAGCCGCTGGTGCTGGCCGGCTGCCTGGACATCAGGAGCTCCATCAAGGCAGCGCGCTTCGTGCGTTTTTGCGATGCCTTCAACATTCCGGTCATCACTTTTGTCGATGTGCCCGGCTTCATGCCTGGCACCAGCCAGGAGTATGGCGGCATCATCCGCCATGGCGCCAAGCTGCTTTTTGCCTATGCCGAATGCACTGTGCCCAAGATCACCGTCATCACCCGCAAAGCCTACGGTGGCGCCTACGACGTGATGAGCTCCAAGCACCTGCGCGGCGATGTGAACTTTGCCTGGCCCAACGCCGAGATTGCCGTGATGGGCGCCAAGGGCGCGGTGGAAATAATTTTCCGGGAAGACCGCAAAGACCCGGCCAAACTGGCCGCCAAGGAAGCCGAATACAAGGCGCGCTTTGCCAACCCCTTCGTGGCCGGCGCGCGCGGCTTCATCGACGACGTGATCCTGCCGCACGAGACGCGCAAGCGCATTTGCCGCAGTCTGGTGATGCTGCGCGAGAAAAAAATCGAGAACCCGTGGCGCAAGCACGGGAACATTCCGTTGTGAGTTCTGTGGGTTTGAATATGAAGTTGTATCGCGCCGGAGCAGGCTGCCTGGGCGCTCTGCTCCGTGTCCCCCGCCCTGCGGGCTCCTCCTTTACCTACGCAGAACACCCAGGCAGCCTGCTCCTGGAAGATTGGGTTCTGTTATGAAGTTCGAACTAGAAAATCACTCTCGAAACACGTCTGACATAGCGTTGCTTGATGAATTGCGGCGGATCGCTTCACTTTTAAACAAGGCTACGGTAACGATCGACGAATTCAACGATCATGCTTCTTTTCACAGCACAACTCTTTCAAGACGATTCGGGACCTGGATGAAGGCGCTGGATGCTGCTGGGTTGCAACGAACACGAAATTTGAATATCACGAACGAGGCATTGTTTGAAAATTTGGCGGCAGTTTGGCTGAAGTTGGGAGGACAGCCGAAATACCAAGATTTGACTAAAGAACACTCTCTCTACTCATCTGGAACCTACGAGAAGCGCTTCGGAACTTGGCGGAGAGCGCTGGAAGTATTTGTCGAGTGGGCAAACTCAGATGAGCCCAAGGTGCAGTCGAGTGAAATGCCAGTAAATGCCCCAACCAAACGTGGTCCAAGAAACATCAATTGGCGTCTACGTGCCTTGGTTCTGATGCGCGACGGTGGGCGCTGTCAATTGTGCGGTGCCGAAGCCAAGGATGGAGTGAAGTTGCATATTGATCATGTGATTCCATGGGTTAACGGCGGTGAAACGAAATTGGCCAATTTGCAGGCGCTATGTGAAGTTTGCAATATTGGGAAAAGTGATGTCGAGCCATTGGCGCTCAAAAAGTAGGAAGAAAGAATCGCTATGTTCACCAAAATACTGATTGCCAACCGCGGCGAAATCGCCTGCCGCGTCATCAAGACGGCCCGCAAGATGGGCATCCAGACCGTCGCGGTGTATTCTGACGCCGACAAGGACGCGCGCCATGTGCTGTTGGCCGACGAGGCCGTCAACATCGGCCCGGCGCCGAGTCGCGACAGCTATTTGCAGGCCGACAGGATCATTGCCGCTTGCCAGCAGACCGGCGCGCAGGCAGTGCATCCGGGCTACGGTTTTTTGAGCGAAAACGCCGGCTTTGCCAAGCGGGTGGAAGAAGAGGGCATCGTCTTCATCGGCCCCAAGCATCACTCGATTGCCGCCATGGGCGACAAGATCGAGTCCAAGAAGCTGGCCGGTGCCGCAGGCGTCAACTGCATTCCCGGCGTCAACGACGCGATTGAAAGCGCTGAAAAGGCGGTTGAAATCGCCAAGGGCATCGGCTACCCGGTGATGATCAAGGCCAGCGCCGGAGGCGGCGGCAAGGGCCTGCGCGTGGCTCTCAATGACAAGGAGGCCTTCGAGGGCTTCACCAGTTGCCGAAATGAGGCGAAGAGCAGCTTTGGCGATGATCGCGTGTTTGTCGAGAAGTACGTGGAACAACCACGCCACATTGAAATCCAGTTGATTGGCGACAGTTTTGGCAATGTGATTTATCTCAATGAACGCGAATGTTCGCTCCAGCGCCGCCATCAGAAAGTGCTGGAAGAAGCACCCTCACCGTTCATCAGTGACGCCACCCGCAAAGCCATGGGTGAGCAGGCCGTGGCCCTGGCCAAGGCGGTGAAGTATCAGAGTGCGGGAACGGTCGAGTTTGTGGTCGGCAGGGACCAGAGCTTCTACTTCCTGGAAATGAATACCCGCCTGCAGGTGGAGCACCCGGTCACCGAATGCATCACCGGGCTCGATCTGGTTGAGCTGATGATCCGCGTGGCCGCTGGCGAGAAGCTGCCGCTGACGCAGGCGCAGGTCAAGCGCGACGGCTGGGCGATTGAATGCCGGATCAACGCTGAAGACCCTTTCCGGAACTTCTTGCCTTCCACCGGCCGGCTGGTGCGTTTTCAGCCGCCCAGGGAAACCATGTGGGCCGCCGACACCGAACACCTCTATGGCGTGCGGGTCGATACCGGCGTGCAGGACGGTGGCGAGATCCCGATGTATTACGACTCCATGATTGCCAAGCTCATCGTTCATGGCACTGACCGGAACGACGCGATTGCCAGGATGCGCGAAGCGCTGAACTGCTTTGTCATTCGCGGCATCAGCAGCAATATCCCGTTCCAGGCGGCCTTGCTGGCACACCCCAAAGTTGTGGCGGGTGACTTCAATACCGGTTTTATCGCAGAGAACTACGCCAGCGGTTTTCGCGCCGAAGACGTGCCGCATGACGACGCCGGCTTCCTGGTGGCGCTGGCGGCTTATGTGAATCGACGCATTCTGGGTCGCCGCGTCGGCATCAGCGGCCAGTTGCCGGGCCATGGCGTGACGGTAGGTGGAGAGTTTGTAGTGGTTGGTCTGGGCCCGGACGGGCGGAACACACCGTATCCGGCGGTGGTTCGCGATTACCAGGCGCAATCGGGCTCGAGCGCAGTTGATACGGGCGGTAAAAGCTATGAAATATGTAGCGCCTGGCATCTCGGCGGCGCCCGCATTCGCGGCACCATCAATGGCCAGCCGTTCGCCGCCCAGGTCGAGCGCGGAGTGGGCAGGAATCCGCTGGCTATCCGCATCATTCACAATGGCACGCGATTTGATTCGCTGGTGCTGTCGCCGCGCGCTGCGCAGCTTCACGCCTTGATGCCCTACAAGGCGCCACCGGACATGAGCCGCTACGTGCTTTCGCCCATGCCTGGCCTGCTGGTTGACGTGGCGGTGCAGCCGGGGCAAAAGGTTCTAGCAGGCGAACGTGTGGCGGTGATTGAAGCCATGAAGATGGAAAACGTGCTGTTCGCCGCGGCCGACGGCGTGGTGGGCAAGGTGCTGGCTGTCAAGGGCGAGTCACTCAGCGTGGACCAGCCGATTGTGGAGTTTGCATGAATGTGGCCCCCACGGTCGCTCGCTTCGCGTAGCTTCCTGCACCTTGCAGGCCGCCGCTCGCCAGAGGCTTCGCTTCTGGTGCCTGTCCAAACCTGGTCAAGCAGGTTTGGACAGGCACCAGCCCCGAGGGGGCCACTGCGCCTGCGGCCCGGCGAAGCCGGTTCCGCGGCCCCGGCTTGTATCAGACCGCCCGCACCTGTCACTTCGGGATGATCGGCGGCGGTGATTGTTCGTTGAGGAAAATAATATGATGCGTCCCTTCAAGGTGCTGGGCATCCAGCAAATCGCCATAGGTGGCCCCAGCAAGGCGCGTTTGCGCACCTTGTGGGTGGACCTGCTGGGCCTGGAAGTCACCGGCAATTTTGTCAGTGAACGCGAAAACGTCGATGAAGACATTTGCGCCATCGGCAGTGGCCCGTTCAAGGTCGAGGTCGATCTGATGCAGCCGCTGGATGCAGACAAAAAGCCGGGCGTTCACACTACGCCGCTCAATCATGTGGGACTCTGGGTTGACGATCTGCCCAGGGCCGTGCAATGGTTGACCGCGCAGGGCGTGCGTTTCGCGCCCGGCGGCATCCGCAAGGGAGCAGCGGGTTTCGATATCTGTTTCCTGCATCCGAAAGCCAGCGCGGAGTTTCCGGTGTCGGGTGAAGGCGTGCTGATCGAAATGGTGCAGGCGCCGCCCGAGGTGATCCGCGCTTTTGCCGCCCTGCAAGCTGGCTGACCTGCCGGTTTTCCGGTTTTGGGGGCTATGCCTGTTTCTCGCGTTGTGCGCGTGCGCGGGCCAGCGCCGCTTCAATCACCGCCCGCTTGTGATCGGCGCGATCTGCGGCAAGTTCGAGCTTGCCCGGTAATCCGTCGCGCTGGCTTTCTTTTTTTTTGCTTGATGTTTTAGCGGTTTCACCCTTGTCAACAGGACGCCGATAGCTACTTGATTCATAGCGTTGCCGTGCCGTGTCGGCCTGTTGCTGCGACCAGGCGCGCCAGCCGGTTTGTGTGCCGGTGACATTTTCCAGGCTGATGCAATCGACCGGGCACACCGGCACGCACAACTCGCAGCCGGTGCAGTAGGGCTCGATCACGGTATGCATCATCTTGTGGCTGCCCAGAATGGCATCGGTTGGGCAGGCCTCGATGCAAAGTGTGCAGCCAATGCACCAGGCTTCGTCGATGACGGCCAGCGCACGCGGGCCTTCGCTGCCGTTGGCCGGGTTCAGGGGCAGTGCGGGCAGGCCGATGATCGCGGCGAGGCGCTGCACACCTTCATTGCCGCCCGGTGGGCACTGGTTAATGGCGGCGTTGCCGGCGGCGATGGCTCGCGCGTAGGCGGCGCAGTCGGAAAAGCCACAGCGCGTGCACTGGGTTTGCGGCAGCGCGGCGTGGAGGCGCTCGAAAAGAGTTTTGCTGGCGGGTGATGTCACCCGTCTATCGTCCGTCTCGTTGCGCCACACACCTCGGGTTACTTGCCATGAGAGGCCTTTTTTCTGGTTGTCTTGCCGCCTGCTGGCTTGCTGGCCCGCGCGGCGGCCTTTCCGGCCACTTTTGCAACGGGTTTTGCCTCTGCTTTCGCAACCGTCCGGGGAACTGGCGCGGTTACTTTCTTGCTGGCCCCGGCTACCCGATTGGCCGCGCCTGAAACCTCATGGTAATCATAAATAAATGCGCTGATCGCCGGGTAAACCAATTCACGCCAGCGGCGGCCGCTGAAAATACCGTAGTGGCCGGCACCTTTGGCTTCCAGGTGTTTCTTCTTGCTGTCTGCCACGCCGACGCACATGGCGAGTGCCGCATGGGTCTGGCCGGAACCTGAAATATCGTCAAGTTCGCCCTCGACCGTCATGACGGCCGTGGTTTTGATGTCGCCTGGCCTGACCCGCTCGGTCTTGCCTTCTGTCGATATCACGTCCCAGGTGCCGTTGACGAGTAGATGCTCCTGAAACACGGTCTTGATGGTGTCAAGGTAGTAGTCGGCATCCATGTCAAGCACAGCGTTGTATTCGTCGTAAAACTTGCGGTGCGCCTCGGTGCTGGCGTCGTCGCCCTTGATCAGGTTCTTGAAGTAATCGTAGTGGCTGGTGGCGTGGCGGTCAGGGTTCATGGCCACGAAACCGGTGTGCTGCAAAAAGCCAGGGTAAACGCGCCGGCCTGCTCCGGGAAAACTGTTTGGCACACGGAAAATGACATTGTTTTCGAACCACTCGTAGCTCTTGGTCATGGCCAGATTGTTGACGGCGGTCGGCGATTTGCTGGCATCGATGGGTCCGCCCATCATGATCATGGACAGCGGCGTGGTTTCGCCGCGCGAGGCCATCAGCGAAATTGCGGCAAACACCGGTACCGTTGGCTGGCACACACTGATGACATGGCAGTTGCCGTACTTCGATTGCAGATGCCGGATGAACTCCTGTACATAGTTGACGTAGTCGTCGAGGCGGAAGGGCCCGTCGGACAGCGGCACGTTACGCGCGTTCTTCCAGTCGGTGATGTAGACCTTGTGGCCGGTGAGCATGGTCTTGACGGTGTCGCGCAGCAAGGTGGCGTGGTGGCCCGACAAGGGCGCCACGATCAGCACCGCTGGCTGATCCTTGAGCCTGGTCAGTGTGGCGGGGTCATCGGTGAGGCGCTTGAAACGGCGCAACTCGCAAAACGGCTTGTCAAGTTCAACCCGCTCATGAATCGCGACGCTGACACCATCCACCTCGACCGTCTGAATGCCAAAGGCCGGCTTCTCGTAGTCTTTGCCCAGGCGGTACATCAGGCTGTAGCCTGCAGCCATGCGTTGGGCCAGGGGATTTTGCCCCAATGGAGACATCGGGTTACTGTGGAGTTTGGCTGCTACCTGGGCAAAGTCGACAAAAGGCTCCATCAGCCTGCGCTGGGTCTCATAGACGTTGTATAACATGGGTAGCCCCTGGTTTCGTGCGTATTAAACAAATTGTATGATGTTGCAGTGCAATATATCAGTCTTTGACCATGTGCGCTGTAGGCTGACTACCTGGTAAGGGCCTTGCAGGCTCCCCGTCAAGGAACACCCATGATTGCCGCCACCGATTCCACCGCGCTCGAGCGGCTCGCATCGCTCCGGAAATCCGAAACAATGCCGGTGCTGTTTCTTGGCCATGGCAGCCCGATGAACGCGATTGACGATAACGAATACCGGCGCAGCTGGCAGGCGCTGGGTGCGCAATTTGCCTCGACTCGGCCCCGTCCGCAGCTTGTTCTGTGCATCTCGGCCCATTGGCTCACGGACGGCTGGTGGCTCACCGGCATGGATCAGCCCAGGACCATCCACGATTTTGGCGGTTTTCCACAGGAACTCTTTGATGAACAGTATCCGGCGCCTGGCGATG
>JAHFQQ010000181.1 GCA_023259235.1 Polaromonas sp.
ATTCGAGCTCGGGCTCGCAGGAGACACAGGCTGCGCGGTGGCGAGTCAACCGGTTCAGCAATCAAGGCTTTCACCGCCTCGACCACTGAAGTTTGAACTATTTGAAAGATATAAGGAGACGTGCGGAAATGGACCCAATATTCAACGTTCAAAGTTTCATAGACCGGGAAAAATTTAGTCGTTTCCAGTTCATGGTCGTCGCGTTGTGCGCGCTGGCGGTGCTGCTGGACGGTTTCGATACCCAGGCCATCGGTTATGTCGCGCCCGCGATAGTCAAGGCGTGGCAAATCAACCGGTCGGCGCTCGCCGGCGTCTTCGCTGCCGGGCTGACCGGCCTGATGGTCGGGGCATTGACGCTGGGCCCGGCCGCCGACCGTTACGGCCGCAAGCCCTTGCTGGCCTTCTGCATCCTGTTCTTCGGCATCTTCTCGCTACTTACCGTCACCGCCGACACGGTGGGTTCGCTGATGATATTTCGCTTCGTCGCCGGCCTGGGCCTGGGCGGCGCCATGCCCAACGCCATTGCGCTCACGACCGAGTACACGCCGCGTCGCGTCCGCACCACGACGGTGATGATCATGTTCTGCGGCTTTTCGCTCGGCGCAGCGCTCGGCGGCGTGGCGGCGGCCAGCCTGATCGCGCACTTCGGTTGGAAATCGGTGTTCGTCATCGGCGGCATCACCCCGCTGCTGGCGTTCATTGCGCTGCTCGCCTTGCTGCCGGAGTCGATCCGATATCTCACACTGAAGGGTGGGCAGGAGGTGAAAATCGCAGCGATCCTGCGCCGCATCAAACCCAGCGTCGAAATCCCCTCCTTGCCGCGTTTTGTGGTGGATGAACACAAGCAGCAAGGTTTCATGGTCGGCCAGCTATTCAAGCAGGGGCGCGCCCTGATGACCGTGCTGTTGTGGCTGGTGTTCTTCATGAGTCTTCTCGAACTCTACTTCCTCTCTAATTGGCTGCCCATCATGCTGCACGATAGCGGCGTGTCGCTCGGCAGTTCGGTCATGATTACCGCCATGCTGCAAGTCGGCGGCATCGTCGGCACGCTGGTACTGGGGCGGCTCTTTGATCGTCACGCGCCGTTCAAGGTACTCGCCTGGGTGTATCTGGGTGCGGCGGCGTTCGTGTTCCTTATCAGCCTGGTGGTGATCTCGGTGCCCATGCTGTTCGTGACCGTGTTCGGCGCCGGCCTCTGCGTCGTCGGGGCGCAGATCGCTGCCAACGCGCTGACCGCTGGCTCGTATCCCACTGCAATCCGCTCCACCGGCACCGGCTGGGCGCTAGGCATAGGGCGGCTTGGCTCAATCACCGGGCCGATCATCGGCGGCGCGTTGCTAGCTATGCAGTGGCCGATCACGCAGATCTTCATGGTGGCCTCGCTTCCCATGCTGGTGGCGGCCTGTGCCGCATTCCTTATCTACCTGCAGCGCAGGGGCACGCAGGGCTTGAGCGCCGCACCGCCCGTCGACGTCACGCGCACCGCCGAGAACATGCATTGAGGGAGCACACGATGTCTCAATCGAACAGAACCGTCCTGGTCGGCGTGGCGGCGGCCGCTTTTCTGGGGCCTTTCACGCAAACCGTGTATGCGCCCAGCCTGCCTGAACTGGGCACTTTTTTTCAGGTGAATACCGTCATGGTCAATCTGACCATCTCACTGTTCACTGCCATTCTGGCGTTAAGTAATTTTGTCGTCGGTCCGATGGCGGACCGCTGGGGTCGGCGTGCGATCCTGCTACCTGGGTTGGTCGTCTTTTCGCTCGGTTCATTGCTCTGCCTGTTTGCCGCGTCGTACTGGATTTTCCTGGCCGGACGTGTGGTGCAGGCGATCGGAATTAGTACCGCGCTGCTGGTCGCACCTACCGTGATCGGCGACATCTATCCGCCGCAAGAGCGTGCCGCGGCGATGGGCGTGTTTCAGACAGTGACATTCCTGGGCCCGGTGTTTGGGCCAGTGGTGGGCGGTCTGATTGCCGCCTATTTGCATTGGCAATGGGCGTTTGCGTTGCTCACCGCAGCCGGAATCGCTGCCTGGCTCTACAACCACAGCCGGTTGGCTGAGACGCTGCCGCAAGGCGTGGTACCGGCGCGGATCACGCTGCAGACCTTTCGACGTGTGCTGACCAACCGCTCGGCCTTCTCAATCATCGTGCTCGGCTTCAGCCAGTTTTTCGGCTATTACGTTTTCCTGGTGTTCCTGCCGACGCTGTTGACCACCTTGTTTACGCAATCGGTATCGTCCGAAGGCTTTTTCTTCGTGCCACTGACAGCTGGCATCTTGGCCGGCATCAGCCTCGGCGGCCGCTGGCTAAAACACTGGGGCCGGGCCAGGATCGTTTGCACCAGCTCGTTCGCGATCAGCCTGAATGTACTGCTGTTCTGGCTGGCGCTGTCAGTCAACTTGATGACTATCCCAGTGCTGATAGCGTTGCTGCTGGTGTATGGCTTGCTACTCGGTTGCAGCCTGCCGGTACAGTCGACCATCCTAGTCAACCTATTCCAGCACGAGAAAGCGACAGCGGTCGGCAGCTATAATTTTTTCCGCTTTTCCGGCGCCGCGATCGGACCGATCGCCGGCGGCATCATTAGTCTAGCGTTCGGAATCAATGCGGTTTTTCTGACGCTGGGTATCCTGTTGTTTGTTGCCGCCTGGGTCGTGCGGCGGAATCTGTCGGACCCGTTTGAACGGATAGGCATTTCAACCGCATGAGTGCCAGTATGGCACCGTAGAACAACTTACACGCCTAAAGCAACATCCGCCCGACAGTTTCCTGACCGTTGTTTGTGGGGAGCCCAATTTGGCCGAGTATGGGAAAAGTCGACCAGACTTCACACAAAAAAAGGCATAACGCTGTGCGACAAGGCCGCGCGACGCCCCTGAATTCAAACGTTGAACGTCTACTGTCTGGAAATTTGAAGGTCGGAAATTAGTCTGGGGCCGACGGTCAACTTTCTCGGAAGCTGACATTCAGATTGAAGGTCTGCAATGGAGCGGGACCTACTTCGGCAGTGCAGCGGAAGCTGACCGTCATGAAGGGCAGCATTGAGGTCCCTTCGACCGACGGAACAGCAGGCGTGGATTCTGCCGTGCAAGTCAAGCACGAGGGCCCGATCGCGGTTACGTGGGCACGCGGTGATCAGACCCCAATGCGTCTCCGCATCGATTTAGATGAATCGCCGCATCGTCCACCATCCGCTGAACGATGGCAGCTGCAGACTCTATCGAATTGATCAGGCCAGCCGCTTCGCCGAACCAGACTCCTGTGCTCTCTGGATCTCCGGCGGCAAATGCCTGCCTGTATCGCGGACCCTCTACGGCGACATTGCGCTCGAGTTCGGCCTCGTGACCATGCCAGCGGTCCGTAAAGGCATTACGTCGGATGCGGGCAGTGAAACCACGTGGCCAGGGAATCTGTCGTGCGATGTCGGCGATGGTGGTGCGCACAGTGCCATCGCCATCAGTCTCGATGATGGCCTGATGATGTCTCATCGGGACTAAAGCTTCCTTGGATGCCCAGAGCCGCGTGCCGACAAGGACGCCGTCGGCGCCGAGGACCAGTGATGCAGCCAATCCCCTGCCGTCGCCAATACCTCCGGCTGCCAACAGCAGCGTTTCTGGCGCATGCCGGGCGATGTGGTCTGCCACCTCCGGCACAAAGGTCAGGGTACCTCGCGATGCACCGTGTCCGCCTGCCTCAGCACCCTGCGCCACGATGACATCGGCCTTGACATCCAGAGCGTCCATCACGTGCGCCATATCCTGACACTGGCAGATGATTACGGCCTTCGCAGCTCGAATCTCATCGGCGAAGGGGCGCGGATCGCCGAAGGACAGCATCACCGCAGCCGGACGATGTTTGAGCACGTCTGTCAGCAAAGAAGGGGACTTGCGCAAAGACCAGGTAATGAAGCCCACTCCGACTCGTTCCCCAGCAGCAGCAGCGAACTGCTCCTCAAGCCAAGAGGGGTCGCCGTAGCCACCACCGATCAATCCGAGTCCGCCGGCGCGGCTAACCGCGGCAGCCAACGCGCCTCCACCTGCAAATGCCATCGGTGCGGACACAACTGGAAGCTGCAGTTTTAGCGCTTGGTTTAGTCGTGTGGAGATCGTTGCCATAGGTCTTTCCTTGAAGTTCTGGAAATTGAATCACAAAGTCAAGTTCTGTTCAAATGATTGGCAATCCGCCCTGGTTCAATATTGAATCGGCAGGGCGGCTCAATATTCAATCGGCGCGGACACATCAGCGAAAAGCGGCTGCGCCGCGGGGTGTTCACTGGCGTGCCGGAACTGGTGGCTGCCATCGATGAATACATCGCTCACCGCAATACCAATCCAAAGCCGTTTATCTGAACCAAGAGCGCTCGCGACATCCTGCAAAAAGTCATCCGCGCCACCAGCCGATTAGGTTCCAAACAGAATGCGACAACTACACTAGCAGTGAACGCAGCACATACAGAATGCGCGTTGCCGTTCTTATGCTGATCGGCTTCCACCCACAAATGCCACCGCTCAAGGCTGATCTGCTTCCATTGAAGCCGGGTCACATTGGCCTGACGCAACCCCGTCGCCACTGAAAAGCGAGCCATTTCCGCGAGGTGTGGCGGTAACTCTGCCAGTAACCGCGTGAACTCGTCCCGTGACCGAGAACGAATGCGCCCGCCCTTGTCGGGTAGCATGCCGACCTTGGGCGGGCGGTCGATCCACTCCCACCAGCGAGCGCAGCACCTCAGCGTCAAAGCGCGCCATGCACGCTTCGAGTTCCTCGATGTGAGTCATGATCTCGCTCAGCACGAATCGGTGCGCCAGCGGGAGCTCTTCGGCCTGCAAGGCCTCGAAGATGACTTCAATCAATCCAAGAACGGTGCGCAGTTTGGTGCCTGGTTGGGGTTAACGCCACGGCGAAACTCAAGTGGCGGAAAGAACTGCCTGGGCGGGATCACCAAGCGCGGCGACATGTATCTTCCCCAGAGGTGTGCAAGACGCTGGAGCACATCGGCGTGGACGCCCGTGCCCGCGCATTGCCCCGGCACATGGACCCGCGTGCGCTACGGGCCCAGAGCACTTTTTCAGACCAGCAGCGCCGCCACCCCCCGGTACAGCGGCTCAAAGTCCGGGTTTCGGCGATGTTCTGACGTGTCCAAGGCATGTCATATCCAGACTCTTGCGGTTGAATTGCCTATCCGTGAAAAAGGTTCGCTGCGCACCGCCGCCTTCATTGTTGCCTGCCCCGGTGTGCTGCAGGCGCGTGAAGTGCGCGGCCGGTATCCCCCTGACCGCCGCTGGCAGCCGTGGTGGGGAGCGTTCGTCGGCACATGCACGATATTGACCTACCCGTGCTGGCCAACTGCGTAGCCGGTGGTGGTTTTGCGCCACTATAAATAGCAAGGCAGAAAGTCGGTTGCCGTACAAGGGTTTTGATACACTGGCAGCATACTTTTTTTGGGAGATATTATGAAACTATCGAAAAGCATCGCGATTTTGGTGAGCGCTGGCGTGATGATCGCCGCCGCACATGCGGAAGATCTGACCGGCACACTGAAAAAAGTGAAGGACAGCGGCACGCTGACATTGGGCGTACGCGACTCATCCATTCCGTTTTCCTACCTGGATGACAAGCAATCGTATCAAGGCTATTCGATCGACCTGTGCATGAAGGCCGCTACCGCAGTCCAGAAAAAACTGGGCCTGACGGCGCTCAACATCAAGATGGTGCCGGTCACCTCGGCCACGCGGATTCCGCTGATCGCCAACGGCACCATCGACATGTCGTGCGGCTCAGCCACCAACAACCTCGAACGCCAGAAGCAGGTGTCGTTCGCGCCGACCATGTTCGTCACCGCCAATCGTCTCTTGGCCAAGAAATCGTCCAATATCAAGAGCCTCAATGACATGAAGGGCAAGACCATCGTCTCGACCTCAGGCACCTCCAACCTGAAGCAGATCACCGAGCTGAACGGCGAACGTCATCTCGACATGAAGATCCTGACCGCCAAGGATCACGCCGAAGCCTTCCTGATGGTGGAAACCGGCCGTGCCGTGGCGTTTGCGATGGACGACATCCTGCTGGCCTCGCTGGCGGCCAGTTCCAAGGCGCCGGCCGACTATACGATCACCGCCGATGCGCTGTCGGTCGAGCCGTACGGCATTATCCTGCGCCGCGACGATCCGCAGTTCAAGAAAGTCGTGGATGACGCCCTCGCCGCAGTCTACCAGTCGGACGAGATCAACCACATCTACTCCAAGTGGTTCCTGTCGCCTATTCCGCCCAAGGGTATCAACCTGAACGTGCCGATCAGCGCCGAGCTGAAGAAAGTCTTTGCCCACCCGACCGATTCCGGCGATCCGGCTGTGTATGCGGTGGTCCCGGCAGCGCAGAAAGAATCGACCAAGAAGTAATCAAGGCGGTTTGAGGGGAGTAGAACGGGGGGGCGCAAGCCTCCCGTTTTGTTTGCAGACGATCGGGTCGTGGCGTCGCACAATCCGGCATCCAGGAAAAACCCGTAACAGATCTTAGGCAACAGACGAGGGCACGATGAATTACAACTGGAACTGGCGCATCTATTGGGAAACCTCGCCGGACGGTTCTGGAACCTATATGGACGCGCTGCTTACGGGCCTGAACTGGACCCTCGCCACCGCGATGTCCGCCTGGATCATGGCATTGATCCTGGGTGCCATCATCGGCACCTTGCGCACCGCGCCGAACCGCTGGGTCGTGCGCTTCGGCAACGCCTACGTCGAGGTGTTTCGCAACATCCCCCTGCTGGTGCAGATGTTCCTGTGGTATTTCGTGCTGCCCGAGCTGGTGCCGACCGGTTTCGGCGACTGGCTCAAATCAATGCCCAACTCGTCCTTCGTGACCGCCGTGATCGCGCTCGGCTTCTTTACCTCGGCACGGGTCGCGGTGCAGGTATCAGCCGGCATCCAGGCCTTGTCGGGCGGCCAGAAAAACGCCGGCATCGCGCTCGGTCTGACCTTGCCGCAAACCTACCGCTACGTGCTGCTGCCGATGGCGTTTCGCATCATCATTCCGGCCCTGACCAATGAATTCGCGGCGATCATCAAGAACAGTTCGGTGGCGCTGACGATCGGCCTGATCGAGCTGACTGCTGCCACCCGCTCGATGCAGGAATTTTCATTCCAGATTTTCGAAGCATTTACCGCAGCCACCATCCTCTACATCGTCATCTCGGTGATCGGGATCATGCTGTCCAACTGGATCGAGCGCAAG
>JAHFQQ010000182.1 GCA_023259235.1 Polaromonas sp.
CGGGGCCTCAAGAAAAGTGTCAACGATGCGCTGACCAATCGCGGTCGCACCGAGCGGGATGTAGCCGCTGGAGATACCCTTGGCCAAGCACCAGATGTCGGCGTTTACACCCCACATTCGCGTACCGAACATGTGTCCTGAGCGGCCAAAACCGGTCACCACTTCATCCGCGATCAGAAGCACGCCATGGCGGTCGCAAATCTGACGGACCGCAGGCCAATAATTTTCTGGTGGCACGATGACACCGCCAGCGCCCTGCACCGGCTCGGCAATGAAGGCCGCCACGGTGTCGGGCCCCTGAAAGATGATCTCCCGCTCCAGCAACTCGGCGCAAAGGCGGCCCAGTTCAACGGGATCGTCCGTATAGGGATTTCGATACAGCCACGGCGTATCGACATGGAAGCAGCCGGGCAGCAATGGTTCGTAGGCGCGGCGAAAGTTGGTATTGCCATTGATCGACATGCCGCCAAAATGCACGCCATGGTAGCCCTGACGCAGGCTGATGAATTTGGTGCGGTCAGACTGGCCGCGAACTTTCCAATACTGGCGCGCCAGCTTGAGTGCTGCTTCAACCGCGTCCGAGCCGCCACTGCTAAACATGACGGCCCCGACGCCTTCAGGAGTCATCATTCGGACCAGTTCCTCGGACAGTTCGATGGCACGCGGATGCGTGGTGCCGCGAAACGTGTTGTAGAAGGGCAGCTCATCAAGCTGTGCGACGATGGCGTCGCGTAAACGTTGGTTGCTGTGCCCAAGGTTGGCACTCCACAAGCCACCCACGCCGTCTATCATGCGGTGCCCATCAATATCCCAAATCCACACGCCCTGACCGTGCGCAATGATGTCGGGTGGTGTATCCAGCATGGCCTTTGGGTGAGCCATCGGGTGCCACAAATGTTGCGCATTTGCGCGTTTCAACTTTTCAATATCGTAGGCCATTGGTTCATTCCTGAGGTAAGACGGCATACGCCGTCAAGGGGTGCTGTTCAGTCCAGTTGGTTTCAGAATACATTAGTTGCAAGTACAACCAATATCCAAAATCGGCAAAATGCTTCAATTATTTTTTGATAGGGAAAACCCTTTCAAATCAAGCGGGGTTCGCGCCTTGACAGGTTATTCCCAGACACTATCATTTGCGTCGTAGGTATCCGCATCAGATCATTGCAGACCGTTGCGTTTGCAACATGATCATGACGGGCACTCTGTATCTGGGGTTTTCAGCAATCTCGATTTAAGGACCACCGTGAGTGACTATCCCCAACTTGCCCTGTATATTGACGGAGCGTGGCACGGCAGCGCTGGGGGCGCAAGCCGGCCAGTCATCAATCCCGCGGATGAGTCGGTACTCGGACACGTTCCGCTGGCCGGTGATCAGGAGCTTGACTTTGCAGTAGAGGCGGCCCAGCGCGGTTTTGCGATATGGAAATCCACTTCCGCCTGCGTTCGCCACGAAATCATCTCCAGGGCGACCCGGCTGTTGCGTGAGCGTGCCGAGGCCATCGCTCATGTGATGACGCTGGAGCAAGGCAAACCGCTCAGCGAGAGTAAACGCGAAGTCCTGCTCAGCGCCGACATCATTGATTTCCTGGCAGAAGAAGGCAAGCGCAGCTATGGTCGCGTGGTGCCGTCTCGCTCAAATGCCGTGTTTGCTCAGGTGGTGTCGCACGTTCCGGTGGGACCGGCCGCTTTGCTCACGCCGTGGAACTTTCCCATGAACCTTCCCGCACGCAAGGTGGGCGCGGCGCTTGCAGCCGGTTGCAGTGCCGTATTTAAACCGGCGGAAGAAACACCGGGCACCGCTACTGAACTCGTGCGCACTTTTCATGACGCGGGGCTACCTCCGGGTGTTCTCAACCTGGTATTCGGTGAGCCGGCACGAGTGTCTTCCCGGTTGATCGCGAGCGATGGCATTCGCAAGGTGTCATTCACTGGCTCAATTCCGGTTGGAAAACATCTCGGCGAGTTATGCGCCAGAGGCGTCAAGCGCTACACGGCCGAGCTCGGCGGCCACGCCCCGGTGTTGGTGCTGCAGGATGCCGACCCGACGCACATCGCGCGGCTTTCGGTAAGCGCCAAGTTTCGCAATGCCGGGCAAGTGTGCGCCTCGCCGACACGCTTTTTGGTACACGCATCGTTGTTCGAATCGTTTTTAAGCGTGTTCTGCGAAACTGCGCGCAAGCTTCGGATTGGTAGCGGTCTGGTGCCGGGTGTTGATATGGGACCGCTGACCCACGTCCGTCGCATTGGTGAAATGCAAGCCCTGGTGGAAGATGCAATTTCTTGTGGCGCCACCCTGATGTGTGGCGGCGTGCGATTGCCCGGTCCAGGCTACTTCTTTGCGCCAACGGTTCTCGCCAACGTGCCACCATCGGCGCGAATCATGCATCAAGAGCCGTTTGGCCCGATCGCGGTGATCAATGCCTGGACAGAACTCGATGACGCGCTGGCCCAGGCAAACGGGTTGCCATATGGCCTGGCCGCCTACCTGTTCACACGCGATGTCGCGCTGGCCCACACCGTATCGGCGCGAATCGAGGCGGGCCTGGTCGGTGTCAACCATTTCGGTGTGTCCCAGCCGGAAACGCCGTTCGGTGGCGTCAAGGAAAGCGGCTACGGATCAGAAAGTGGTCAAGAAGGTTTGGCCGCGTACTTCGACACCAAGCTCACCAGCTTCGGCAGCGCTTAGCGACAGCGGTGCAAAGAGAAAGTGGCCTGAGCCAGCCAGCCCTCACTTCAACACCAGGAGAATTTCATGCCTTTAAATCAGCAAACAGACGCTGTTTCGCCCAACACGGGACGTACTGGCGCGCTAGGCTTGCCTGCCATGGTGGCCACTGCGGTGGGGGTCGTGGTGGTTCAAAGCACCATGATCAGCATGCTCAACGGAGCGGCTATTGGCGGGATCAACTATCTGGTTGCCATTGGCTTGTCGGCGCTCCTCGCACTGTCTTATGTGTTGTCGTTTTCAGAGTTGTCCCTGATGCTTCCACAATCGGGCTCGGTCAGCGCATATACCGAGGCGGCGCTTGGCCCGGGGTTGGCGATTGTCGCCACGCTATCGGGTTATGTTGCGGTCGCCTTGCTGGGAATTCCTGCAGAACTTATCCTCGTTGATACCCTGCTAAAACGGGTGGCACCAGAGCTAAGCTCTGCGCTTCCCTACCCCAGCCTGATTCTGCTCGCACTCTTTTTCTTGCTCAACTTGCGCGGTGTGGATCTGTTTGCGCGGCTGCAGAGTATCCTCGTGGCGGTCATGTTTACCGGCCTGTTCACCATCGGCATTGTTGGACTGTGGAGAGCCGGCACCTGGGTGATGCCTGGGGGCATCAGCCTGACTGGGTTGGACGCGGGCGTGGCAGTCTCCCTGGTCGCGCTGGCGATATGGGGACTGGTTGGGCTTGAATTTGTCTGCCCCATGATTGGCGATGCACGTGACCCGGTTCGCCACGTACCACGCTCCATGCTGATCGGTTTGGTGATGATTGTGGTGGTGTATGGGCTTTTTTGCCTCGCCGGCCTCGCCTTGCTACCCGCTGAAAAGCTGGGTGGCGCCACGCCCCATATGGATTTGGCGCTGGCCGCATTTGGCCCGCAAGCAAAATGGCCATTTGCTGCGCTGGCCATACTGGGCAGCGCAACGCTGCTTAATACCGTGCTGGCGAGCGTATCGCGCATGATTCAGGGCATGGCTCAGAGCGGACAACTACCCGGATTTCTCGGGCGTGAGAACCGCAACGGTGCGCCGATTTGGGCACTCTTGTGCTTCACGGTGGCCATTGGCGCGGTGCGCACCCCGCTGGGCATGGATGCCACGTCGATCCTGACGCTTACTGTCGCCGCCGCTGGCTGCTGGTTGGTGGCGTACATCATTGTGCACATGGATCTCATTGTGCTGCGCGTGCGCCTGCCAAAACACGTGCGGCCCTTTCGCTCACCACTGTTTCCCTTGCCCCAGGTGCTGGGCATCCTGGGCATGGGGTATGTGTTCATGAACATTTCGCCGACGCCTGAACTGGCGGCGCCGATCTACCGCAACGTCGCCTCCATGCTTGGCATCACCTTGATCTATAGCCTGGTCTGGACGCTACTGGTCATGCGACGCAACCCGTTTCGGCCAGAACTCGCTGGCGTGCTGCAAAATCAGGCTCAACCGCATGATTGAAGCCTTGACCAAATGACCACAAAGCAAACAAAAAAGAACTCAACCAGCCGATCACCGCCAGACAAACTCGCATTGGCAGAATTTATACCCAATAAGCTGGCGGTGGTGGCCAACCGCTTGAGCCAGTCCATTGGCTCGTTGTTCGAGCAGAAATACGGCATTCAAATCCCTGAGTGGCGCATTCTGATGACTCTGCACAGCTATGGCCCTTTGGCGCCCAGTGAAGTCGTCGAACACACCAGCATGGACAAGGGCCGTGTCAGCCGGGCCCAACGACGGCTGGTCGAACTCGGCCTGGTCGCCGCCAGCAACGACCCGCGCGACGGTCGCCGGCTGGTGCTCTTTCTGACACGAACGGGAATGCATATGTGCGCTGCCATTATTCCCGAGGCAAGACAAACTGAAGCCTGGTTCCTGTCTGTTTTGTCGGAGCAAGAGCGCCGGGCTCTGGACCGGGCACTGAGCCGGTTGCTGGCGCGAAGCCGGGAATTGCGCTCCAACGAGGATGCCGCATCCGTCTGAATCTTTCGACCGTCATGTCCGGACCATTTGTCATCGTTGCGCTTCTCACCAGTTTTGCGGGGCTGGCCCCTAGCCGAACCTGAATGGGGGGCTTGTTGAGTTTTCATCGTGCTGCTCCCTCACGTTGAGCAGCCCGCTTTTGGGGCATGCTGCATGGCTCCCCCACAAACCGGACATTTTTCAAATACTAGTTGACACGGCAACCTGTTTTTATGATAATAATAGGCTTCGCTCCAATAAAGCGAGGAATTCTGCCCAGCGGAAGCATTGCAAGTGGTTTGCGGTGTGGACGACGGGCCCAAGACTGACTGGTTGGCGTTTGCATAAAAAGTGAACGATCTACTGGTGCAAGTTGGGACTAAATTTAAATGATTCAAACGCAATCCAAACTCGATGTTGCTGATAACACGGGTGCCAAATCCGTGATGTGCATCAAAGTGCTGGGCGGATCCAAGCGCCGGTACGCCAGCGTTGGTGACGTCATCAAGGTGAGCATCAAGGAAGCCGCTCCACGTGGCCGCGTCAAAAAAGGCGAGGTTTACAGTGCTGTGGTCGTTCGTACCGCCAAGGGTATCCGCCGCGGTGATGGCTCGCTTGTCAAATTCGACGGCAACGCTGCAGTGTTGCTAAACGCCAAGCTGGAGCCCATCGGCACCCGCATCTTCGGACCAGTGACGCGCGAATTACGCACTGAAAAGTTCATGAAGATCGTGTCGCTGGCTCCTGAAGTTCTATAGGGGCACGCCATGAACAAGATTCGCAAGGGCGACGAAATCATCGTGATCGCAGGTCGCGACAAGGGCAAGCGCGGCAAAATTTCGCTGCGCAAAGACGACAGCCATGTGCTGGTGGACGGGGTCAATCTGGTGAAAAAACACACCAAACCCAATCCGCTCAAGGGTACAACGGGTGGCATTGTTGAAAAAAGCATGCCGATTCACCAGTCCAATGTAGCCATCTTCAATGCTGCTACCGGCAAGGCGGATCGTGTAGGCATCAAGTTGTTGGCTGACGGCAAAAAGGTTCGCGTCTTTAAATCCAGCGGCGACGAAATTAAGGCTGCATGACCATGGCACGCTTGCAAGATCAATACCGCGAGAAAATCGCCCCCAGCCTGATTGAAAAATTTGGCTACACCTCTCCGATGCAGGTTCCGCGCATCACCAAGATCACGCTCAATATGGGTGTGAGCGAGGCGGTCGCCGACAAAAAGGTCATGGACAGCGCAGTGGCTGACATGAGCAAGATTGCCGGTCAAAAGCCTGTTGTGACCAAAGCCAAGAAAGCTATCGCCGGGTTCAAGATCCGCGAGGACTTGCCGATCGGCTGCATGGTGACGCTGCGCGGCGTGAAGATGTATGAGTTTCTTGATCGTTTCGTGACCGTAGCGCTGCCGCGCGTTCGTGACTTCCGTGGTATTTCCGGCCGTGCCTTTGATGGTCGCGGCAATTACAACATCGGTGTCAAAGAGCAGATCATTTTCCCTGAAATTGAGTACGACAAGGTCGACGCCTTGCGTGGCCTCAATATCAGCATTACCACAACGGCCAAGACCGATGACGAGTGCAAGGCGCTCCTCACCGCCTTCCGTTTTCCGTTCAAGAACTGAGGCGGGCATGGCAAAACAGGCTTTACTGCAACGTGAACTCAAGCGCGACAAACTCGTAGCCAAGTTCGCCAAGAAACACGCTGAACTCAAGGCAACGTCCAACGACGCCAAGCGCTCCGATGAAGAACGCGCACTGGCCCGTCTGGAGCTGCAAAAGTTGCCCCGCAACGCCAACCCGACCCGCCAGCGTAACCGCTGCGCAATTACGGGTCGTCCGCGCGGTACGTTCCGTCAATTCGGCTTGGCTCGCGCCAAGATTCGCGAGTTGGCTTTTGCTGGTGATATCCCCGGTATCACCAAAGCAAGCTGGTAAGCAATAGGAGATATACAAATGAGTATGAGTGATCCTATCGCCGACATGCTGACACGCATCCGCAACGCGCAAATGGTTGAGAGAGCCGTTGTCATGGTGCCGTCCTCAAAAGTCAAGGTGGCTATTGCGCAGGTCCTGAAGGATGAGGGCTACATTGATGGCTTCTCCGTCAAACCCAATGATGGCAAGCCTCAACTGGAAATCGCCCTGAAGTATTACGCTGGCCAGCCTGTGATCGAACGCATAGAGCGCGTCAGTCGCCCTGGTTTACGGGTTTACAAAGGTCATGGTGCCATTCCCCAGGTCATGAATGGCTTGGGCGTCGCAATTGTCACAACGCCACAGGGCGTCATGACGGATCGCAAGGCACGCGCTACCGGTATCGGTGGCGAAGTACTTTGTTACGTGGCCTGACGGCGGCATTGAGGAGAAACTGAAATGTCTCGTGTAGGAAAAATGCCGGTTGCCATTCCCCAGGGTGTGGACGTGGCGATCAAAGACGACCAGATCAATGTCAAGGGGACCCTTGGTATGCTGGCGCTAACGCAAAATGCCCTTGTCGCCATCAGCAATGGTGCGGGCAAGCTGACGTTTGTGCCAGCCAACGACTCACGCGAAGCCA
>JAHFQQ010000362.1 GCA_023259235.1 Polaromonas sp.
TTTCTACTCCACCTTTACCGGGCCGGCCGTCTACACCGAAGCCAAGAAGTACCAGAAGGTCGACTTCAAGAAAATTGAGGAAAACAAGGTCGATGTCGAAAAGGAATCGAACAATGGTTATGTGGCCATGGTGCAGCACTATTTTGCCTCGGCCTGGCTTTTGGGCGATGGCATTGCGCGCAGCATCTTTCTTCGCAAGGTAGACACCAATCTGTATGCCGTCGGCATGATTACGCCGCTCCAAAGCATCGCGCCGGGCGCCAGCAAGACCATTAACGCAGAGCTTTTTGTCGGCCCGCAGGAAGAAAAGAAGCTTGAAGCGCTGGCCCCCGGCCTGGAGTTGGTGAAAGATTACGGCTGGCTCACCATCCTGGCCAAGCCGCTGTACTGGCTGCTTGATACGCTGCATGGATTTATCCAGAACTGGGGCTGGTCCATTGTGGCGCTGGTGCTATTGCTCAAGATTGCGTTTTACTGGCTCAACGCCAAGGCCTACGCCAGCATGGCCAAGATGAAGGCGGTCAACCCCAAGGTCACGGAGATGCGCGAGCGCCTGAAAGACAAGCCTCAGGAAATGCAGCAGGCGATGATGAAAATCTACCGCGAGGAAAAGGTCAACCCGATGGGGGGATGTTTCCCGATCATGATCCAGATTCCCGTGTTCATTGCGCTGTACTGGGTGCTGCTTTCCAGCGTGGAGATGCGCAACGCGCCATGGATGCTGTGGATCACCGACCTGTCTTCGCCGGACCCTTACTTCATTTTGCCGGTTGTCATGGCCCTGACGAGTCTGCTGCAGACAGCGCTCAACCCGGCGCCGCCGGACCCGATGCAGGCCAAACTGATGTGGTTCATGCCGCTTATTTTCAGCGTGATGTTCTTTTTCTTCCCGGCTGGCCTGGTGCTGTACTGGATCACCAACAACTCGTTGTCGATCGCCCAGCAGTGGGTCATCAATACCCGAATGGGCGTTCCTCCGCAATTCCATCTGCCGAAGTTCAGGTAATTCATGGGGCCACAAGGCGGCACGTTGCGGCGCTTCAAGATTGTGGCGCCATGCTCGCCCGCCATCACGACCCCATAGCGGCCATCGCCACCGCTCCCGGGCGCGGGGCGGTTGGCATCGTGCGGATTTCGGGCAAGGACCTGGCGCCGGTCATCGCCGCCGTTTGCGGCCGTACGCTGTTGCCGCGTCAGGCTACCTACCTGCCTTTTCGTGACGCGCAGGGGCTGGTGATCGACCAGGGGCTGGCAATTCATTTTCCTGCGCCTCACTCCTACACTGGCGAGGACGTGCTGGAGCTGCAGGCGCATGGTGGTGCTGTGGTGCTCCAGTTGCTGCTGGCGCGTTGCCTGCAAGCGGGCGCCGCGCTCAACCCCGCAACCGGTCGGCCCTGGCTGCCTCAACTTCGGCTGGCCCAGCCTGGCGAATTTACCGAGCGCGCTTTCCTCAATGACAAGATTGACCTGGCCCAGGCCGAGGCCATTGCCGACCTGATTGATGCCAGTACCGAAACCGCCGCACGTTCAGCCGCACGCTCGATGTCGGGCGAGTTTTCGCGGTTGGTCAATGCCCTGCTGGAGCAGTTGATTCATCTGCGCATGCTGGTTGAAGCGACGCTTGATTTCCCCGAGGAAGACATCGACTTCCTCCAGAAAGCCGATGCCCGGGGCCAGTTGCTGCGGCTGCAAACCACACTTGCCAGCGTGATGCTGCGGGCCACGCAGGGCGCCATCCTGCGCGAAGGCATCAAGGTGGTGATTGCCGGCCAGCCCAATGCCGGCAAGAGCTCGCTGCTCAATGCGCTGGCCGGTGCTGAACTGGCCATCGTTACACCGGTTGCGGGCACCACGCGCGACAAGGTTTCGCAGTTGATCCAGATTGAAGGCGTGCCGCTGCACGTGGTCGATACCGCCGGCCTGCGCGAGGCGCTCGACGAGGTTGAGAAGGTCGGCGTGGCGCGCGCCTGGGCTGAAATTGAAAGTGCGGACGCGGTCCTGTTTCTGCATGACCTGACGCGCCAGCACGTCATGCATTACGTTGCTGGCGACGACGATATTGCAAAGGTACTGGCCGAAAAGCTCCCAGGCCATACGCAGGTCATCAACGTCTGGAACAAGTCGGACAGCGTCAGCCCGGACAGCTTGCGCAAGTTCCGTGATGGCGTGCTGATTTCGGCCAAAACCGGCGCCGGCCTGCCGGACTTGCGCCAGCAACTGCTGCAGGTGGTGGGCTGGCAAGCCGCGCCGGAAGGCGTGGTCATGGCGCGTGAGCGCCA
>JAHFQQ010000183.1:0-443 GCA_023259235.1 Polaromonas sp.
CGCCTCAATGCGTGTTGCCGCCGACCGAAAATTAGCAGGCTGGGGGTGCGGCGGGGCTCAGGTCGAATGGCCAAGCAGCGGCACCTCAAGCTGCGCGTGTCTGGCGACACGCATGCAATCTCTCATGTGCTCTTCACCGAAGTACCGGATCGCCGCATAGCCTACGGTCGCAGCAGCGATCTGGCCCGTGAACGGCACAAATCGGGCAAGCTGGCTGGCGCTCAGGCGCACGCCGATTTTGGCGGTGGCTTTAAGGATCAGGTCGCGGCTGATGAATTTTCCGATCAGCACCGAGCCCACCATGGCCACCGCTTTTTGCACCTGATCGCGCTTTTTAGGGTCGAGCTGATCGAGCTGGCTGGGCGTGAGGCCAAATTCCCTGTTGATTTCAGGGATCAGCCTTGACAGCAGGGTGGCGTCCACAGCCCAGTCAAGCCCTGGTA
>JAHFQQ010000183.1:453-7205 GCA_023259235.1 Polaromonas sp.
CGCGCTTGTTGAGCAGTTTCCGGCTGCGTTTGACGGCGGCCTGGAGCGCTGCATCAAGGTCATCGTCTGCGGCCCTGCGGCGGATTGTGGGCATGGCTCAAAACCCTTTCAGGTTTATCAGTTTGACAGAATGCCGGCGCGATTTCAAAAGCTCACTTCATGCCGCGGCAACTTCAATCTGCTCGGTCAGCTCCAGCCAGCGTTCTTCCAGTGTGCCGACTTCGTTTTCAATGGCTTTCAGGCGCTTTCCCGTCTGGGCAATTTCTGCCGGTGCGGTGGTGCGGGTCAGTAGGGTCTGCAAACTGCTTTGCTCGGCGCTGAGTGATTGAATCTTGAAATCGATCTCTTCCAGCTCCCGGCGCAGCGGTCTGGTCGCGTCGGATTGCTGCTGGCGGCGCTGCGCCTCCTCTTTCCTGCTGGCTGCTTTCCTTGAATCAAATATGCCCTTGGCCCTTGTGAAATCTCCATCAGCAGCTACAGATTTTGTAGTGACCACGGTGGGCTTTGGAACGGCGTTGTCAGTTGGCTTTCTGGCTTCCTCGCGCTGTCGCCTGGCTTCGTCGAGCAGGTAGCGCTGGTAATCATCGAGGTCGCCGTCAAAGGGCGCGACGCCGCCGCGCGAGACCATCCAGAATTCGTCGCAGACGGCGCGCAGCAGGGCGCGGTCGTGGCTGACCAGCATGACAGTGCCTTCAAATTCATTGAGCGCCATTGACAGCGCCTCGCGCGTGGCCAGGTCCAGGTGATTGGTCGGCTCATCGAGCAGCAGCAGATTGGGACGCTGCCAGACGATCATGCACAGCACCAGCCGCGCCTTTTCGCCGCCGCTCATGCTGCCCACCGCCTGCTTGACCATGTCGCCGCTGAAATTGAACATGCCCAGAAAGCTGCGCAAGTCCTGCTCGCGCGTCGGCTGGCTGCCCAGCTTGCCGGCCGCAGCGACCTCCTTGACGAGGCGGATCATGTGTTCCAGCGGCGTGTCGGCCGGGCGCAGAACGTCAAGCTCCTGCTGGGCGAAGTAGCCGATGTTCAGTCCCTTGCCTTCGATCATGTCGCCGCTAATGGGCGCCAGCACGCGGGCAATGGTCTTGACCAGCGTGGATTTGCCTTGTCCGTTGGCGCCCAGGATGCCGATGCGCTGACCAGCCAGCACCGACCGGCTGACGTTTTGCACGATGACGGTGGGCGGTGTGCCTTCAAGCGCGCTCGGCGGTGGCGGGTAGCCGAAGCAGACGTTTTGCATCGCCAGCATCGGGTTGGGCAGATTCGCCGGCTCCTTGAACTCAAAGGTGAAATCGGCCTCGGCCAGCAGCGGTGCAATTTTTTCCATGCGGTCAAGCGCCTTGACGCGGCTTTGCGCCTGCTTGGCCTTGCTGGCCTTGGCCTTGAAGCGCGCAATGAATTTTTGCAGGTGGGCGATCTTGTCCTGCTGCTTTGAAAACGCGGTCTGCTGCAGCGCCATCTGCTCGGCGCGCAGGTCTTCAAACTTGCTGTAGTTGCCGCCATAACGCGTGAGCCTGGCGCTTTCGATGTGCACGGTCACGTCAGTCACCGCATCGAGGAACTCGCGGTCATGGCTGATGACCAGCATGGTGCCCTGGTAGCGCTTGAGCCAGGCTTCGAGCCAGACCAGCGCATCCAGATCCAGGTGGTTGGTTGGCTCGTCGAGCAGCAGCAGGTCGGACGGGCACATCAGCGCGCGTGCCAGCTGCAGCCGCATGCGCCAGCCGCCCGAAAAACTGTTGACCGGATTGTCGAGTTCGCTGACCTTGAAGCCCAGGCCGAGAATCAGCGCCTGCGCGCGCGCCTGCGCGTCGTGCGCGCCGCAGTCGTACAGCTCCATGTAGGCGTGCGCCATGCGGTCGCCGTCGCCGCTTTCTTCCGCTGCGGCGACCTCGGCCTGCGCGGCCAGCAGCACCACGTCGCCTTCAATCACGAAGCTTGTGGCGCTTTGTCCGGTTTCGGGCATGTCCTGCGCGACCTGCGCCATGCGCCATTGCGCGGGAACTGAAAATTCGCCGCCGTCTTCATGCAGCGTGCCGTTGAGCATGGCAAAGAGGGATGACTTGCCCGCGCCATTGCGGCCCACCAGCCCGACTTTTTCGCCCGGGTTGAGGGTGACGGACGCGCCGTCGAGAATCACTTTGGCGCCGCGACGCAGCACCACGTTTTTAAGGGTAATCATTTAAACCAGGAAGCTCCAAAAACTATTCATGCCGCGTCTGCCATCGCGTCCGCACGAGGGACGGCGACTCAGGTCAACTGTTCCCGTGTCAGCAGCATGACCTGCTCGCTGCCTGCGCTGGTGTTGAACCAGAGCGGATCAAGGTGCGGGAAAGCGCGTTCAAAATTGCGGCGTTCATGGCCTATTTCCAGCACCAGTACGGCATTTTCGTTCATTTGGGCGGCGGCGTTTGGAAAAAGGCTTCGAATGAAGTCCATGCCGTCGGCGCCTCCGGCGAGCGCGAGCGCGGGTTCGGCCCGGAATTCAGCGGGCAGGGCGGCCATGCTGGCGGCATTGACGTAGGGCGGATTGCACAGAATCAGGTCGTAGCCGCCGGGGCAGGCCGCCAGGCCGTCCGATTCGATCAGGGTAATGCGCCCGGCCAACTGATGCCGCTCCACATTGATGCGCGCGACGGCCAGGGCGTCCGGGCTGATGTCGGCGGCGTCAACGCTTACCTCCGGGTAATTCATGGCGGCCAGCACAGCCAGGCTGGCGTTGCCGGTGCATAAATCGAGCACGCGCCGGGTTTCGTCGCTGAGCCAGGGGTCGATGCTGCCGTCATCGAGCAGTTCGGCGATCAACGAGCGTGGAATGATCACGCGCTCATCGACGTAAAACGGCACGCCCATCAGCCAGGCCTCGTTCGTGAGGTAGGCGGCGGGTTTGCGGGTGGCGATGCGTTCATCAAAAAGCATAGCTACCCGCACCCGGTCCGTCTGGGCTACAGGCATATTTTCTACTGAACCGAGATCATCCAGCGGCAACCCGAGCCGCCACAGCACCAGCCAGGCGGCCTCGTCGAAGGCGTTGGTCGTTCCGTGCCCAAAGCCATCCGGAAAAGCAAGTCCGGCGGCCTCCAGCCGGGCCGCCATCTGCTCGATCAGTGCCATCACGGTCTGAGGCACATCGGGAGTTGAAAAGGTCATGGCACTGGCTTGGAGGCCCAACCGGCCAGGCGTTCCATCACACCCCTGTAAATATTCTTGAGCGGGTCGAGCGACGCCACCGTGACGCATTCGTTGATCTTGTGAATGGTCGCGTTGATGGGGCCAAACTCGATAACCTGTGGGCATACCTTGGCCAGAAAGCGGCCGTCGCTGGTTCCTCCGGTGGTGGAGAGCGCGGTCATCAGGCCGGTCTCGGCCAGGATGGCGCCACGCACTGCATTGACCAGCTCACCGGGGGTGGTCAGGAAGGGCAGGCCGCCCAGGGTCCATTTCAGGTCGTATTCGAGTTCGTGCTTGCTGAGCACTGCCTGCAGGCGCTGCTGCAGGCTCTCGGGCGTGGACTCGGTGCAAAAGCGGAAATTGAAATCAATCACCAGCTCGCCCGGTATCACATTGGACGCGCCGGTGCCGCCATGCATGTTGGAGATCTGCCAGGTGGTGGCCGGAAAGAATTCATTGCCGCGGTCCCACTCGGTGTCCACCAGCTCGGCCAGTGCTGGCGCAAACAGGTGAATCGGGTTCTTGGCCAGGTGCGGGTAGGCGATATGGCCTTGCACGCCCTTGACGGTGAGTTTGCCGTTCAGGGTGCCGCGGCGGCCATTTTTGATTACGTCGCCAAGCAGATCGACAGAGGTCGGCTCACCCACAATGCAGTAGTCCAGCACCTCGCCGCGGCTGGCGAGTTCCTCGCAGACCTTTACCGTGCCGTCCAGCGCCGGGCCTTCTTCGTCGCTGGTAATCAGGAACGCGATGGATAGGTCCGGGTCCGGATGGGCCGCCAAAAACTCCTCGACCGCCACCACCATGGCGGCGATCGAGGTCTTCATGTCGGCCGCGCCGCGCCCGTACAGCTTGCCGCCGCGGCAGCTGGGCGTAAAAGGGTGGCTGTGCCACTGCTCCAGTGGACCGGTTGGCACCACATCGGTGTGACCGGCAAACACCAGTGTTTTCGCGCAAATTTCGCGATGGACCTGCTGCGCTACTGATTCGATAGCTGAATGCGATTGTTCCGTATGGGCCAAGGGCCTGAAACCTTCACGTTTTGCCCACAGGTTGGTGACCCGGAAATCCGCCGGGCCGCTGACAATGGTTTCGCATGTGAAGCCCAGCGGAGCCAGCCGCGCGGCAACAATGGCCTGGCAACCGTTATCGTCAGGCGTGACCGACGGGCAGGAAATCAGTTGCCCGGCGAGATCGAGTGTTTGGGACATGCTGATTCAGTTGCCGAAGGGTCGGCCCAAAGCGACAAGCGTGGGGGCCACCGAGCGCAGCGCCGGGCCGCCCCAAGCAAGCTCAGCCCCCTCGGGGGGCAGCGCAGTACGCGAAGCGACAAGCGTGGGGGCCATTCAATGCCTCACATCCAGCGTGATTTCGGTGAACGACGGATGGTCATCAGGGTCTTCTTCCTGTTCCTGCACGTTGATCCTGGCTCCTGCAAAGTCGTTTTCAAGCCGCCACATCAGGTTGGTGGGCGAGTCGGCGTGCAACAGACCCTCCTTGCGCGTGACGGCGCCTTCCGTAATCATTCTGGCGATGTCCTGCTCGAACGTTTGCGAGCCTTCGGCGATGGATTTTTCCATGGCTTCCTTGACGCCCGAAAAGTCACCTTTTTCTATCAACTCGGACACCAGCTTGGTGTTGAGCAGTATCTCGGCGGCCGGGATGCGGCTGCCGTCCAGCGTGCGCAGCAACCGCTGCGAAACGATCGCCTTGAGGGCCGCGGCAAGGTCGCCCAGCATGGTATTGCGCACCTCCATGGGATAAAAACTCAGGATCCGGTTGAGCGCCTGATAGCTGTTGTTGGCATGCATGGTGGCCAGGCACAAATGGCCTGTTTGCGCATAGGCGATGGCCGCCGACATGGTTTCGCGATCACGAATCTCGCCGATCAGAATCACGTCCGGAGCCTGGCGCAGCGCATTTTTCAGCGCCACCTGGAGTGACTGCGTATCGCCGCCGATTTCACGCTGATTGACGACTGATTTTTTATTGGTGAACAAATACTCCACCGGGTCTTCGATCGTCAGGATGTGGCCGGTCGCGGTTTCGTTGCGATGGTCCAGCATGGCGGCCAGTGTGGTGCTCTTGCCGGCGCCAGTAGCACCCACCATCAGCAGCAAACCGCGCGGCTCCATGACGAGGTCGGCCAGGATCGGCGGCAGGTTCAGGCTGCCCAGCGGTGGAATTTCGTTGGGGATGTAGCGAATCACCGCGGCATAGGTGTTGCGCTGCCTGAAGCCACTGATACGAAAGTTGCCCACGCCATCAACAGCCAGAGCCATGTTGAGCTCACCAATCTCCTCGAGTTCTTCGATCCTCTCGGGTGGCAGCACCTCGGCCAGCAGGTTGCGCGGAGCCTCCGGCGGCAGAATTTGCGCGTTGATGGGAATGGCCTGACCGTTGATCCTGATCATCGCCGGCGAGTGGGCCGACAGATAGACGTCTGACGCCTTTCTATCCGCCATCAGACTCAGAATCCTGTGCATCGTGCTCATGGTTTGCTCCCTGGTCATCATCAATTCATGTGCTCAGCGCGGACCGCGCCAAGCCGCGGCTTGCAAGGCCCCGGGCAGTATGCGCAGCAACAAGCGTGGGGGCCACCGAGCGCAGCGCCGGGCCGCCCCAAGCAAGCTCAGCCCCCTCGGGGGGCAGCGCAGTACGCGAAGCGACAAGCGTGGGGGCTACCGAGCGCAGCGCCGGGCCGCCCCAAGCAAGCTCAGCCCCCGCGGGGGGCAGCGCAGTACGCGAAGCGACAAGCGTGGGGGCCATCTGCTGTTTATTCACGCAGCAAATCGTTCAGACTGGTCGTCGAACGTGTCTTGGCGTCGACGTGCTTGACGATTACCGCGCAGTACAGGCTGTATTTGCCATTGGCTTTGGGCAGGTTGCCTGACACCACCACCGAGCCAGCAGGAATGCGCCCGTAGGTCACCGTGTCAAGTTCGCGGTCGTAAATCGGGGTGCTTTGACCGATGTAGACGCCCATGGAGATGACCGAATTTTCTTCAACGATCACGCCTTCGACCACTTCGGAACGTGCGCCAATAAAACAGTTGTCTTCAATGATGGTGGGGCCTGCCTGCAAAGGTTCGAGCACGCCGCCCAGACCCACGCCGCCCGACAGGTGCACGTTGTTGCCAACCTGTGCGCAACTGCCCACAGTGGCCCAGGTATCGACCATGGTGCCCTCGCCAACCCAGGCGCCGATGTTGACATAGCTGGGCATCAAAATCGCGCCCCTGGCGATGAAGCTACCGTGGCGCGCAACGGCAGGCGGCACCACGCGCACGCCGGTGGCGCGCATTTCGGCTTCGCTCAAATGGGCAAACTTGGTCTTGACCTTGTCAAAAAATGCCAGATCACCGGCTCGCATGAGTTCGTTGTCCTGCAGGCGAAAGCTCAGCAGCACCGCCTTCTTGATCCACTGGTGGGTGGTCCACTTGCCAACGCTCTCGCGGGTTGCCACGCGCAATTTGCCATTGTTGAGCTGGGCAAGGGTGTGCTCGACCGCCTCCTGAATCTCCCTGGATGCCAATTGGGGTGACAGGCTGGCGCGGTTTTCCCAGGCTGCATCGATG
>JAHFQQ010000184.1 GCA_023259235.1 Polaromonas sp.
TTTCCCCTCTCAAGTGAGTTGATGAAAAGTTTGACCTCTCCATCGTGGCACATTGATGCCGTAAACCGCAACTCGAAAGACGCGCGGCTCGCTTGGGACGGGGAAGTCCCTTTCATTCGTAAGGCCCGCGCTAGAGCCGCAACGCCCCTAATCGGTTCACAGAGATAGCTCGGTTTGATAAGTATCAGGCTCATTCAAAAGCTCCAGCGCTGTGTAGGCTAGTTGCCCAGCGAGTTCTCGATTCAACGCACCCAATTCCCCACCTTCGGCCCCAAGGAAAAACAGAATCTCTATAGGCACACCAAGCGCGCTTGAAATTCGTCTTAGGGTGGATAGAGGAGGGTCGCGCTTTGACCGCTCCAACAGCGACAAATAGGACACAGAAATGTCCGCGCGCTGCGCGAGTTGCGCCTGTGAGAGCTTCCGCTTTGATCTCGCCAGTTGAATTGCGTGTCCAATATTCATATTCATTCAAACAAAGAATGGGCTTGGGGGCCCTAACCGCTTCACAGCCAGTGGCGGATATTCGTCGCAATGCTAACGAACGCCGCTATGGCCTGAAGTACACGCAACTTCAGCGTTTCCGCCTCTGCTGCGCTGTGGCGATGGTCGCGAAGTTTTTCTAAAGCCGCGATTGCATCGTCCATTTCAGTTAATGCTCCAATGTCGAGTTGGCTACTGCAAACATCGCGGACCTTCTTCAGGCCTTTGATGTGGTCATCACAAGATTGCTTGTCCATTTGGACTCTCCTTCAGAGCACTATTGCCCTGCTGTCCCGTTCAAGGCAGCGCCGTAAAGGAGCCAACTCGACACCAAGCCCATCACAGTTGCCGCTGACTTCTGATGCTGTCCCATCACTGCACGAAGCAACTAGCACTTCGTATTGCGACGAGACTTAGCGCCTCCGTCTACTTGCTGCTGGGCTCAACCAACTGCAAGCCGCGTTACAAGCCCCGCCACCGTGACGGCGTGGGCAACTTCACCGAGATGAAGTCCGATCACTGAGCCTCTGCCCTTTTTGGGAAAGGAATCACAATCATCTGAAAACCGCGTCAGCGCGATCACGCGCTGCCGTGGAAGAAATATAGCATAAAAACGGACTATTCGGGATATTTTTTAACTGTGAGTACGTTTTAAAACTTCTAACACCTATCTCACCCGACATATTGACGGAGTTCGAACGCGTGGATGCCAGGACAATGGGAACATCTGCGGTCAAAAATCCTTATTAAAGCAGGGACGGAATCTTCCGTTCTTCCACAGGACGGGATGTACCGTGCCGTCGGGCAGGGTGGCGTTCTTGACAAGCAGGCCGAGCATCAGCGCCACACCTTTAAGTTGCTACCAAATAAGGAGCTGATCACGTAGTATCCACGTGGGCTGAAGGCCTATTTCGTTCCATAAATTCGGTTACCGGCGTCGCCCAGGTCGGCGGACTGGGCATCGCGCATCGGTGCGACCATTCCCGCGAGGAAAAAGTGGCCGGGCTTTTCTTCCGTGTGTAGCAGGAGCACGGGCGCCGGGACCTCGCACGCACGGAGTCCTCGCGGTATCTGGGCCGCGGCGTAGCGGCGCTGGCTGTCAACCCCCTCGGTGCTGGAAAAGAGTGGCGCGGAGCAGCGAGCGGCAGGCAGCCGCTACGTTTTAAATAGCGTCTTGCCCATCGCTCGAAGGTCCAGTCGCGCCCGTTTTTTCTACCCTTCGGTATGCACTTTCTATCCCAAACAACCAGATTGCCGGCGAAGGCCCGCTGCGGCGTTCTGCTATGTTGCAGTAGAGCAGTGCATCTAGGAGTTCGGCGGGAAACTCTTCGACCAAAACGGAGTCATTGAACACCCATTCGAAATAGCGCATCAAAAGATTGTGCAGAACACGAATGCTGAAATACCAGTGATCCTCCACGGTGACGGCCGGCAACTCTTCGTGAAAGTAGAATTCGTAAAACCCGACTTCATCTCCGGTGTGAACCTCGGTCACTCGGCGTTTCGCGGCCGAATTGGGATTCAACTGGAAGTGCTTGCTTCCATTAACTACATCGCGGACAACGTCCAGGACGAGGTTCATAGATGTGGGCAATCGACGTCTTTGTCGCTTCATTCGGCATGAAGCTTTGGGAGCGTCGCTATTGGTCCAATCTTCAAAGAGGTGCCACGCGGTAACAAGAAAATTGAACGAATCGTAGGGGTGCCACGCTCCCTGCAAGCGCGATGATTCGAACTTCAATTTTTCGAACATCTCCGCGCTGGAGTCCATCCCAAAAACTGGTCCCTCGCGCCCACTGATTATTTTCCCCATTTTCGATTCTCCCAGTGTTGCGCCAGCATTAAGTGACTAGAGCTAAAGGTGCTATTTATTGACCGCGATATGGGATGTCGGTCACATGAACCGGACAGTGATAACCGTGCTCGGATAGAAGTGTTTGGATCGCTGTTTTACGCGCTTCCCTTTCGGGATGCGGACCCACAATGATTCGCTTGATGGGGAGGCGTCCCGCAGGCCCTCCAGGTAGGGATTCCAACACTGCCATGTACGGCACAGGTACACCATCTCGGATGAAGTGACGAACAGGTTTGAGTACGTGTTCGGCTGGTGCCAGCTTCAATAGCTTAGGAGAAGGTTGGCTGAATACGAGCCGAACTTCGTTTTCTTCAGAGAAACCGCAATGTTTCGTCAAGCAGGCCAACTGGTGTATTGGACTAAGCACAGGTTCTAAATCCTCGCTTTTTGCAGAGAGAAAAAATTTGGCGAATGCCTGCACTACGGCTTCCGTCTGTTCACTAGTCTCAGGATGCTTGCCTACATCATTCTCAGGATTTTCAAAGTATTCAACGTCACCCATGAAAATCGGCATGCCTTTCACAGTTTTTGCCTCAAGCCTCCAAAGGGCTTCAAGCCCGGCAGTATCAAATGCTATGGCGTAACCGCCGTCTTTGCCGTATCCGCGCCACTGACTCAACAAGCCGTGTGCGCTTACTCGTTCCGACGTGGATGCACAGAATGACAAAACGTACGGCTCATGCATCCCGCGAGTTCGGTCGGCAAAAAACGGAGTGAGCTCTGACAGAGCGTGTTTCATGTACGCCTGCGCTCCACCTACTTTCGTCATCTTGCGTTTCACGTCGCTTCTGCCCTTGATACGCGCGTAAGCAGTCTCCATGGCTCTTCGCAACAGAGCCGGTAGCCGCTTATCGAAGAATGTACGGTACTCTTCCTGATCGTTTAGGAGGGCGGCGTGGGTGGCCCACAGCGTGCCGGTTGTTATGATCCCCGTCAGACCAGAACCGCCGGTGTAATGGAATAGCTCGTCATAGGCGGCGCTAACATCTGCGGACATCGTTGTTCCTTATGTGTGGCGTGTACGCGCGAGGTTTGAGCTTACTGGATCAGCCTCAAATACTGATTTATCGCAAAGATATCAGAGTAGAAAACCAACCCCATCCGGCCGGCCTGCCATGTGCAGTTTCGCCACCACCGGCGCCGTCTCGGCCAGCAGTTGCCCTTTGCGCCACACCTGCAACCGATTCGCCCGCAGCCGAATCGCTTCAACAGGGTCACGCGCCTGCAGCAGCACAAAGCTGGCGTCGCACCCCACCTCCAGCCCATAGCCCTGCAGATGCATCACCTCGGCCGCATTGGTCGTCACCGCATCGAAGCAGTCGCGGATGCCTTTCTGGCTCGTCATCTGCGCCACGTGCAGGCCCATGTGCGCCACCTCCAGCATGTCGCCGCTTCCCATGCCGTACCAAGGGTCCATCACGCAGTCGTGGCCGAAGGCGACGTTGATGCCGGCGGCCATCAGCTCGGGCACGCGGGTCATGCCGCGGCGCTTGGGGTAGCTGTCTTGGCGGCCCTGCAGCGTGATGTTGATCAGCGGGTTGGCAGTCACGCTGACGCCGCTCTCGGCAATCAGCGGCAGCAGCTTGCTGACGTAGTAGTTGTCCATGCTATGCATGGAGGTGCAGTGCGAGCCGGTCACGCGGCCCTGCAGACCCAGGCGCTGCGCCTCGAAGGCCAGGGTTTCGATGTGGCGGCTCAGCGGGTCGTCCGACTCGTCGCAATGCATGTCCACCAGCAGGCCGCGCGTGGCGGCGATTTCGCACAGAAGCTTGACGCTGGCCGCGCCCTGTTCAGAAGTGCGTTCAAAGTGCGGGATACCGCCCACCACGTCCACGCCCTTGTCGAGTGCGCGCTTGAGGTTGTCCACGCTGCCCTGGGTGCGCAGCAGGCCGTCTTGCGGGAAGGCCACCAGTTGCAGGTCGATGTAAGGCGCGACGCGCTTTTTCACCTCCAGCAGCGCGTCCACGGCCAGCAGGCTCGGGTCGCTGGTGTCCACATGGCTGCGAATGGCCAGCAGGCCCTTGGCCACGGCCCAGTCGCAGTAGGTGAGGGCGCGTTCAATGATGGCATCAGCCGTGAGTGTGGGTTTCAGTTCGCCCCAGACGGCGATGCCTTCCAGCAGTGTGCCGCTTTCGTTGACGCGCGGCAGGCCGTAGCTGAGGGTGGCGTCCATGTGGAAATGCGGGTCCACAAAATGCGGGCTCAGCAGGTAACCGCCAGCGTCCAGCGTTTCATGGGCTGGTGCGTCCAGGCCGGCGGTGACTTCCGCAATGCGGCCGTTTTGTACGCCAATGCTCATGCCCTGCCGGCCGTCGGGCAGGGTGGCGTTCTTGACAAGCAGGTCGAGCATCAGCACTATTCCTTTAAAATACTATTAAAAAGTGAGCTTATCACGCAGTACCGGCGGGGGCTAGAGGCCTATTTTGTTATTAAAACAAGACGACACCTGGCCCTCTGCCCAATGGAATAGCCCAGCGCGCCGAACCATTCAAGGGCAGCGTCTTCGACGATGGATTCGTTAAGGCTCATTTTCTGGCAAAGGATAAACGGTGGCTGTTTTGAATTTTTGAGCCCCACTCGTCAGCAAGCTGCGCCGCTGCCGCAAACTCCGCCCAGCGCCTCACGGCTGGGTGGCCAGCCATGCGTCAATCAGCGCGTTGCCGAACCGGTCGGGCAGCGAATCGGCCAGCAACCCCGGCAAGCCGCGGAAAGTGTTGCGCGGCAACGCCGGAAACGAATACACCTGCGTGCCCAGCGGCATCACCAACGGGGAAAGCTCGATGCCGCTCCCGGCAAATGCAGGGGCGTACTGAAAAGCCGCCACCTCACGCCCTTCCTCCAGCGAAACGGCGCCGATCGTCCGCCCCCAGAGTTGCACCTCGGCAATCATGACGACTCACCCCAGGTCCATTTTTTGGTCTCGGCGGGGGTGGCCTTTTTGCCTGCTGCGCGCTGGCGTTTGCGACCCTGCAACTTCAATTGCGCCATCGGGCTCGCCAGTGCCTGCGGGATAAGGGTCTCGAACCGCTCCAGCAAACCCAGTGCCCGGCAAACCCGCAGCAAACCCGAAAGCTGCACCGCCACCGTGCCCGACTCCAGGCGCTCGACCGTACGCTTGGCCACCCCGGCCTGCTGCGCCAGCGCCGCCTGCGTCAGGTTTTGCTCGATCCGGGCATTCGACAGGCGCGCTCCCAGCTCCTGCAAAACACCTTCATCGGTCAGTTGCGACGTGATTTTCATAAGTCGTCCAGAGTGGCGAATTATGTAGATTTTATCAACTTAATCGTCATTTGTGACGAATTATTCGTTATCGGCAAGGTTCACGAACACAGGCAGCAATGTTGGCAGCAAGCAGGAATGCGTGGTGGGTGTTTTCGCCAGCGGACCAAGACCTCACGTACTATTAATTAGTGAGCTGCCTGCGCAGTATCAGCGGGGGCTGGAGCCCTATTTCGTTCCATAAATCCGGTCGCCCGCATCGCCCAGGCCGGGCAGGATGTAGCCGTGCTCGTTGAGCTGCCGGTCGATGGCGGCGGTGTAGATGGGCACGTCCGGATGGGCCTTTTGCATTGCGGCAATGCCTTCGGGGCAGGTCAGCAGGCAGACAAACTTGATCGATTTCGGCTTGAGCTGCTTGATCCGCCTGACAGCGGCAACGGCCGAGTTGCCGGTGGCCAGCATGGGATCGACGATGATCACATCGCGCTCCTCCATTTCCTGCGGCATCTTGAAGTAATACTCGACCGGCTCCAGGGTTTTGGGGTCGCGGTAAAGGCCGACATGGCCGACGCGGGCGCCTGGAACTACATTGAGCATGCCTTCCAGAATGCCGTTGCCGGCGCGCAGGATGGAGACAAACACCAGCTTCTTGCCGTCAATGACGTGGCCGGTCGTGGTTTCCAGCGGCGTCTCGATCTCAACCGCCTGAAGCGGCATGTCGCGCGTGACCTCATAGGCCATCAGCATGCTGAGCTCGTTGAGCAGGGTGCGAAAAGTCCGGGTGGAGGCGTCCTTGCGGCGCATCAGCGTCAGCTTGTGCTGCACCAGCGGGTGGTCGATCAGGTAAACGTTATTGTTCATGGGTTTTTTTCCGGTCGGGTTGATCACTTCTTGCGGCCAAACAGGCCGCCCAGCACACCGCGGATGATCTCACGTCCCACCGTTGAGCCCATGGTGCGCACCGCGGATTTGGCCATGCTTTGCGCCAGACCGTCGTGCACGCCGCCGCGCGGGCCGGTGCGGCCAAACAGCACATCGTTGAGCCCGCCCAGAATGCCGCCAGACGCAGCCTGGCCGGCCGCGCCGCCGCCGGGGGCCTGGGCTGCTTCGCTGGCTGCGGCAGCGGCCCGCACTTGCAGCTTCTCGTAGGCCGAGTCGCGGTCTACTTCCTTTTCATAGACACCGGCCACCAGTGAGCCTTGCAGCAGTTGCTGGCGTTGCTGGGGCGTGATCGGGCCGATCTGGCTGCCCGGCGGCAGCACGTAGGCACGCTCGGTGACGCTGGGCCGGCCCTTGGCATCGAGAAAACTCACCAGCGCCTCGCCCACCGCCAGTTCGGTGATGGCGGCCTCAATGTCCAGCCCGGGCTTTTGCCGCATGGTTTGCGCCGTGGCCTTGACGGCTTTCTGGTCGCGTGGGGTGTAGGCGCGCAGGGCGTGCTGCACCCGGTTGCCGAGTTGGGCCAATACTGAATCGGGAATGTCGAGCGGGTTTTGCGTTACAAAATAAACGCCCACGCCCTTGGAGCGCACCAGCCGCACCACCAGTTCAATGCGTTCAATCAGCACCTTGGGCGCTTCGGTGAACAACAGATGCGCTTCGTCAAAGAAGAACACCAGCTTCGGACTCTCGGGGTCGC
>JAHFQQ010000185.1:0-6151 GCA_023259235.1 Polaromonas sp.
CCGGCCTTGAAGCCGTCAGGCACGCGCTGGAGGCGGCCGGCCTCAAGCCCGAACTGGCCGAAGTCACCATGCGCGCCGACAACACCATCGAGCTGGCGGGTGACGATGCCCAGAAGATGCAAAAACTCCTCGATGTGCTGGAAGACCTGGACGACACGCAGGAAGTCTTTCACAACGCCGAGCTTGCCGGGTAAGCTTGTGACCCAGGCCGGACAAACCGTAACCATGAAAGCTGCTGCATGAAAGTGTTGGTTGTGGGCGGCGGGGGCCGCGAACATGCCCTGGCCTGGAAACTGGCTCAATCACCCAAACTGCGCGTGGTGTATGTCGCGCCGGGCAACGGCGGCACCGCGCTGGATCCCCGGCTTGAGAATATAAACATTACGGACATCCAGGAATTGCGGGCATGGGCAGCTACTGAAAAGATAGCGCTCACGGTGGTTGGCCCGGAGCAGCCGCTGGCTGCTGGAATTGTTGATGAATTTCGCAGGCATGGCCTGCGCGTGTTCGGCCCGACCCGGGCGGCGGCGCAACTGGAAAGCTCCAAGGCCTTTTCAAAGGCTTTCATGAAGCGCCACCGCATTCCAACGGCAGACTACGAAACCTTTACCGATGCGGCGGCTGCGCATGCGTATGTGGACCAAAGAGGCGCGCCGATTGTCGTCAAGGCTGACGGCCTGGCCGCTGGCAAGGGCGTGGTGGTGGCAATGACGCTGCACGAGGCGCACGAGGCGATCGAGTTCATGCTGACGACCGGGCCGGACCAGAACGCGCTGGGCGTGGCACACAACCAGGGCGAGGATGGCAAGGCTTTGCCGCGCGTCGTCATTGAAGAATTCCTGCAGGGCGAGGAAGCCAGTTTCATTGTGCTGTGCGACGGGAAAAACGTGCTGCCCCTGGCAACCAGCCAGGACCACAAGCGCCTGCTGGATGGCGACCAGGGCCCGAACACCGGTGGCATGGGGGCCTATTCTCCGGCTCCCGTGGTGACGCCCGAGGTGCACGGCCGCGTCATGCGCGAAATCATCCTGCCGACAGTCAAGGGCATGGAAAACGACGGTATTCCCTATACCGGCTTCCTGTACGCCGGCCTGATGATCGACGCGCGCGGCCTGCCCAAAACGCTGGAGTTCAACTGCCGCATGGGCGACCCGGAAACCCAGCCGATCATGATGCGCCTGAAAACCGACCTGTTCGACGTGATGATGGCGGCCACTTCCACCGCCCTCGATCAGATCGAGCTGCAATGGGACCGCCGGCCCGCCCTGGGCGTGGTAATGGCCGCGCACGGCTATCCGCTCGCTCCACGCAAGGGCGATCTCATCGATGGCTTGCCCAAAGAGGCTCAAGGTGATGGAGATGCCGTGGTGTTCCATGCCGGGACGCGCCGCCAGGACGGCGCCACCGTCACCGCCGGTGGCCGGGTGCTGTGTGTCACGGCGCTGGGAAGCACGGTCAGGGCGGCTCAGCAACGCGCCTATGAAGTGGTTCACGGGATTCAATTTGAGGGCGCCCAGTATCGCAAGGACATTGGCCATCGGGCCGTCAAGACCTGATGGACAAGACCAATCCTTCAAGCGTTCGTGCCTGGCTGCTGGCGCTGCAACAGCGCATTACCGGCGCTGTTGCCGAACTTGATGGCACGCCGTTTGTCACCGATGCCTGGCAAAAAGAGCCTGACGAGGTGTTGCAGGGCAACGGCATCACCCTGATTCTGGAGGCCGGCAAGGTGTTTGAGCGCGCCGGCTGCGGCTTTTCGCAGGTGCGCGGGCCGTCGCTGCCGCCCTCGGCCACGCAGCACCGGCCCGAACTCGCGGGCGCGCCTTTCGAGGCCATGGGCGTTTCACTGGTGTTTCACCCGCGCAACCCTTATGTGCCCACCGTGCACATGAATGTGCGGATGCTGGCGGCAACACCCGCGGCTGGCTCAGGCGAAGCCGTTTGCTGGTTTGGCGGCGGCATGGACCTGACGCCGTACTACGGTTTTTCTGAAGATGTTGTGCATTTTCACCAGGCCTGCAAAGATGCGCTGACGCCATTTGGAAGTGACAAATACCCGCGCTTCAAACAATGGTGCGACGAGTATTTTTATCTCGGGCACCGGCAGGAGCCGCGCGGCATAGGCGGCATATTTTTTGACGATTTTCAGGAGCTTGGCCTGGCGCGGAGTTTTGCCATGGTGCAAAGCGTGGCCGATTCCTTCCTGGCCGCTTATCTGCCGATTGTTGATCTGCGGAAAAATACGCCTTATGGCGAGCGCGAGCGCGAATTCCAGCTCTACCGGCGCGGCCGTTATGTCGAGTTCAATCTGGTCTGGGACCGCGGCACGCACTTTGGCTTGCAGTCGGGCGGGCGCACGGAGTCGATCCTGATGTCGATGCCGCCGCTGGCGAGCTGGGCTTACCGGCGCCAGTCGGAACCTGGTTCTCCCGAGGAGCGCCTGCATAAGGAATTTCTGATCCGGCGGGACTGGGTTTGAGCACTTCTTCTTCTCAGGAGACTCAGCGCATTGGCGTATTTGGCGGCGCCTTTGACCCGCCGCACAACGCCCACGTTGCCCTGGCGCAGGCGGCGCTGGAGCAGTTTGGCCTGGACACGCTGTACGTCATTCCAACCGGGCAAGCCTGGCACAAGGCCAGGGTGTTGAGCGCGCCGGAGCATCGGCTGGCCATGACGCGGCTGGCGTTTGCAGGCATGCCGCGGGTTCGGGTGGATGAGCGTGAACTGCGGCGGGCCGGGCCGAGCTTCACAATTGACACGCTGCAAGCCCTGCAAGTGGAGAATCCCCGCTCGCAGCTCTACCTGCTGCTGGGCGCTGACCAGTTTGCGGCCTTCAGGCAATGGCACCGATGGCAGGAAATTCTTGCTGTTGCTATTATTTGTATAGCTGACCGGGCACAATCCACGCTGGCCAAGACCCAATTTGATGCCTATAGCGGGTACAACCACCGCTTTTTCACAGTCAAGCTGCCGCTGATGCCCGTCAGCGCGACCCGGATACGTCAGTTAATGGCCTCGGGTGTCGCAACCGCTGACGAAGTCGCCGGGCTGGTTCCCGAGCCGGTTGCGCGTTATATTTCAGCTCACCAGCTCTATCGTTCCAGTTTATTTCCACCTCATTGAAGCAAAGCACTGAATGACCTCCACCACTGTCAAACCCCCCCGCGCACTTGAGAAGAAAGATGTCCAGAAACTTCAGCGGGCCATCATCGATGGCCTGGAGGACGTCAAGGCGCAGGATATTCAGGTCTTTGACACCGAGCACATTACCCCGCTCTTCGAGCGCGTGATTGTCGCTTCGGGAACCTCCAATCGCCAGACCAAGGCGCTGGCCGCGAGCGTGCGCGATGCCGTGCGTGAGGCCGGCTTTGCCAAGCCGCGCATCGAAGGTGAAGCCAACGGCGAATGGATCATCGTCGATTGCGGCGCTGCCGTTACCCACATCATGCAACCGACCATTCGCCAGTACTACCGCCTGGAAGAGCTCTGGGGCGACAAACCCGTCAAGCTCAGGCTGGGGGCAGCGGCGCCGCTGGCCAAGGCGGCCAAGCCTGAAGTGAAGGAAGATGTCAAACCGTCAAAACTTCGAGCAGGCACCAGATCCACCAGCAAGTCGGCAAAACCGGCGGCTAAAACAGCGGCAAAACCGGCGGCCAAATCCGTTGCCAAAAAGACCACGAGAACCGACGAGGGCGCCTATGTGGGCCGGGTTGGAAAAACAAATGACTGGACCGCCAAACGCAATGCCGCCACGCCCGCCGCTGCCCCTGTCGCCAAGCCTGCGCGGGCCGCAGCAAAGCCAGCGCTGAAGAAGGCACCAGCAAGAGCGCCGATTGTCAAAATTTCCGCCCCCAAAAAAGTGATTGCCAGAAAAGCTGCTGTCACGGCCGGAGCGAAAAAGGCCGCTGCGAAGAAAACCACGACGCGGAGCCAATGAAACTGACGATCATCGCCGTCGGCCAGAAAGTGCCGGATTGGGCGCAGACGGCTTATGACGATTACGCCAAGCGCTTTCCGCCTGAACTCAAGCTTGAGCTCAAGGCCGTCAAAACCGAGCCGCGCTCCTCCAGAACCCTCGATACGCTGTTGGCGGCTGAACGGGCGCGTATCGAGAGCGCCATCACCAGAGGTTGCCACATTGTTGCGCTTGATGAGCACGGCAGTGCCGTAACCACCATGGCACTTGCCGAAAAACTCAAGGGCTGGCAATTGTCTGGCGACGATGTCGCCATCGTGATTGGCGGGCCGGACGGGCTCGATGCCGGATTCAAGCAGTCAGCGCACGAACGCATGCGCCTGTCAGACCTGACCTTGCCACACGCCATGGTGCGCGTATTGCTGATCGAGCAGCTCTACCGCGCCTGGAGCATCAGCATCAACCACCCTTATCACCGTGAATAAGCATATTGCCCCCACGCTTTTCACTGCGTGTAATGCGCTGCCCCCCGAGGGGGCTGTTCTGCCTAAGGGCGGCCTGTCGGCAGAACTGGCCGTCACGTTTTTCCGTGGCTGACTTTATCTATCTGGCCTCGCAAAGCCCCAGGCGCAGGCAGTTGCTTGAGCAAATCGGCGTACGCCATGAGTTGCTGCTGCCTGATGCCGGTGAAGATACTGAAGTACTTGAGACTGTGCTGAAAGACGAGGCGCCTGCGACGTATGTCAGGCGCGTCACCAGCCTCAAACTGGACGCCGCCGCGGCGCGCCTGAAACGCCGGCACCTTCCACCAGCGCCTGTGCTCTGTTCAGATACCACGGTGGCGCTGGGACGCCTCATTTACGGCAAGCCGATTGACGCCGCCGATGCGGCGCGAATGTTGCGCGAGCTCGCCGGCCAGACGCATCGCGTGCTGACAGCCGTGGCGGTGCAGCAGGGAAGGCGGCGTTTTGAGGCGCTCAGCACCTCCCGTGTGAGCTTTGACGCAATGACAGCCGCTGAAATCCGTTCCTACGTCGCCACCGGCGAGCCAATGGGCAAAGCGGGTGCTTATGCCATACAGGGCAGGGTGGCGATGCACATTGCCCGCATCAGCGGCAGTTACAGTGGCATCATGGGCTTGCCGCTGCGGGAAACGGCCATGCTGCTGCGGGCTGCAGGCGTCAAATTTACCATTCAGAATTCAAACAAGCCATGCCACAAGACATCCTGATCAACTGGTCGCCGCAGGAAACCCGGGTCGCCGTGGTCGAATACGGCGCGGTGCAGGAGTTGCTGGTTGAACGCGCACTGGAGCGGGGCCTGGTCGGCAACGTTTATCTGGGCAAGGTGGCACGGGTGCTGCCGGGCATGCAGTCGGCATTCATTGACATTGGCCTGGAGCGCGCTGCCTTCCTGCATGTCGCCGACCTGATGAGCAGCATCAACAGCCGTCACGCGGAGAGCGGCGCACAACTCGCCGGAGCACCGCCTTCGCCAGAGCTTTCAGCGCTTCGACCGATTGAAAAGCAATTGTTTGACGGACAGTCCCTGATGGTGCAGGTACTCAAGGATCCGATCGGCACCAAGGGCGCACGGTTGACGGCGCAAATCAGCATTGCCGGCCGTCTGCTGGTTTTTCTGCCGCAGGACAACCATATCGGCGTATCGCAAAAAATACCACCACGCCAGCGCGAAAACCTGCGCCAGCGCGTGCAGGCGCTGGCCGGTGACCTGGGCGGCGGGCTCATTTTGCGGACCAATGGCGAGGACGCTCGGGATGCCGAACTGGCGGAAGATATTGCCTACCTGCGAAAAACCTGGACGCGCATCAAGGACGCTGCGCTGCGCCTGCCGCCCACGTCGGTGCTGCATCAGGACCTGACGTTGCTGCAACGCGTGCTGCGTGACGTGGCGGGGGAGGGTACGCAAACCATCCGCATCGACTCCCGGGAACAGTTTGAAAATCTCACGGCTTTCGCCGGGGAGTTCATGCCTGCTACCGCAAAAAAGCTTCAGCATTACAGCGGTGAGCGGCCGATTTTTGACCTGTTCAGCATTGACGAAGAGATCGCCAAGGCGCTGGGTCGGCGGGTGGACCTCAAATCTGGCGGTTATCTGATCATTGACCAGACCGAAGCCCTGACAACTGTCGATGTCAACACCGGAGGATTCGTCGGTGCCCGCAACTTCGACGACACCATCTTCAAGACCAACCTGGAAGCCGCGCAGGCGATC
>JAHFQQ010000185.1:6161-7191 GCA_023259235.1 Polaromonas sp.
ATCTCGGTGGCATTGTGATTGTCGATTTCATCGACATGCTCAAGGAAAATCACCGTGATGCGGTGCTGGAGGAGTTCCGCAAGCAACTGGCGCGGGACCGGATCAAGACCACTGTCAATGGATTTTCGACACTGGGCTTGCTGGAAATGACGCGCAAGCGGACGCGCGAGTCGCTGGCCCACCAGTTGTGCGAACCGTGCAGCGCCTGCATGGGCAAAGGCATCGTGAAGACGGTGCGAAGCGTGAGCTACGACATCCTGCGCGAGATACTGCGCGAGGCACGGCAATTCAATCCACGGGAATTCAGGGTGATTGCATCGCCCAGGGTGATTGAGTTCTTCCTGGATGAGGAAAGCCAGCACCTGGCGGGCCTGAGCGACTTTATCGGCAAGCCCATTTCCCTGCAGGCCGAAGCAGCCATGGCGCAGGAGCAGTACGACATTGTGCTGCTATGAGCGCAAGCGAGTATCCACGTGGCGTGACAACGCTCACCGCCAACCGCAACCCCATCCCGATTTTGGTGTACCACCAGATCGCCGCCGCGCCGCCCAGAGGCAGCCGGTTTCGCAGTCTGTATGTGGCGCCTGGCGCCTTTGCAAGGCAAATGGCCTGGCTTTCACGGCTCGGTTACAGGGGCTTGTCGATGAGCGGCCTGCTGCCGTTCCTGCGAGGCGAGCAGGTTGGAAGGGTGGTCGGCATTACTTTTGACGATGGTTATCAAAACAATCTCACCCATGCCTTGCCTGCCCTGCTTGAACAGGGGTTTACTTCCACCTGCTACGTCGTGAGCGGGTTGCTTGGCAGGACCAATGTGTGGGATCAGGACGCGGGTATTGCGCAGACGCCGCTGATGACCGGGGAGGAAATTCGGCAATGGGTGTCCGCGGGACAGGAGATTGGTTCGCACACCCGGCGACATGTCAATTTGCCGGCCACTAATGATGCCGATTGCCGTGTCGAGATGACATTGGGAAAAACCGAACTGGAACCGCTGGTTGGGCAGCGCATCGAGCATTTTTGCTATCCCTAC
>JAHFQQ010000186.1 GCA_023259235.1 Polaromonas sp.
TTTTGATTGGGCATTCAAGAATGGCAACAAAGCCGCGGCAGCTCTCGACTACGTCCCCATCCCGGAATCGGTGATTGGGTCTATCGAGAAGGCCTGGGGTAAAGTGACGGATATGTCGGGTAAACCGGTCGCCATCAAATAAAGCCAGCCACCTTGGAAACAGGGCAAATTACAAAGGGTGGATACGTGCCCGCTAAACTTCCGGCGAGCGGGATATCTTTGAATCGTTCTGTCAGGTCACCCGGACGCGTTATGACCCATCCGCCCCAGCTCAAAGCGGCCCGTTCGGGCCCGATTGCCGACCTCCTCTTTGGCTGGCTGGCCAAAGGTGCGGCAGTTTTCACGCTAGCCATTCTGATGGCGATACTGGTGTCACTGACGGTTGGTGCCTGGCCAGCGATTATCAAGTTCGGTTTTGGGTTCTTGACCAGTACAACGTGGGACCCGGTAAAGGAGGATTTTGGCGGTTTGGTCATGATCTATGGCACGGTCATGACCTCGCTGATCGCCCTTCTCATTGCGGTTCCGGTCAGTTTTGGCATTGCCCTATTCCTAACGGAGCTCTCACCCGGCTGGCTCAAGCGTCCCTTGGGCACCGCAATTGAGCTCCTGGCGGCGATTCCTTCCATTGTTTACGGCATGTGGGGCCTGTTGGTGTTCAGTCCTGTTTTGTCAACCTACGTGCAACAGCCGCTACAAAAAGAGTTTGGCGACATTCCGTTTGTCGGCACGTTGTTTTCTGGAGCGCCGGTAGGCATCGGCATTTTGTCTGCCGGAATCATTCTGGCCATCATGATCATTCCGTTCATCGCCGCGGTGATGCGCGATGTGTTTGAGGTTACGCCAAAGATGCTTAAGGAATCGGCCTACGGATTGGGTGCAACCACCTGGGAAGTAGTCTTCAAGGTTGTGTTGCCCTATACCAAAGCGGGTGTCATTGGCGGCATCATGTTAGGTTTGGGGCGGGCCATTGGCGAGACCATGGCGATTACCTTTGTGATTGGTAATTTCAACCAGATCAAGTCGTTCAGCCTTTTTGAGGCGGCAAACAGTATCACATCCGCACTGGCCAATGAATTTGCAGAAGCCGGCGAAGGGCTGCATCAAGGCGCTTTGATGTACCTCGGCCTGGTCTTGTTCCTCATCACTTTTGTCGTGTTGGCGTTGTCAAAAATCTTGTTGTCGCAGTTGAAAAAAAATGAAGGAGTAAAGACGTGAGTGCAGTCATTGTTGATGTCCGTGAAGCCAAATACGCCAAACGTAAATTTGTAAATGGTCTGGCTATCACGTTGGCGATGGCGGCCATGGCTTTCGGATTGTTCTGGCTGTTCTGGATTCTTTTTGACACTGTGAGACTCGGCGTGGACGGGCTAAGGCTTGATACGCTGACGCAAATGACGCCACCGCCAAATGAGGCTGGCGGCCTTGCCAATGCCATTTACGGCTCATTTTTGATGGTGATGATGGCTACGCTGGTGGCGACGCCGATTGGCGTGATGGCAGGCATTTATCTTGCCGAATTTGACACCAAGGGATGGCTTGCCACAGTGACCCGTTTTGTCAACGACATATTGTTATCCGCCCCCTCCATCGTGATCGGGCTTTTTGTCTATGCTGTGGTCGTATCCAGCTTCAAATCTTTTTCTGGTTGGGCGGGCGTGGCGGCATTGGCACTGATCGTGATTCCCGTGGTCATCAGCACCACGGAAAACATGTTGCAACTGGTGCCTCCCGAGATGCGCGAGGCGGCTTACGCGTTGGGCGCCCCAAAGTGGAAAGTCATTTTGAGCATTTCGCTCAAAGCTGCGCGGGCTGGCGTGGTGACGGGTGTCTTGCTTGCTGTGGCCCGTGTGGCAGGAGAGACTGCGCCATTGTTGTTTACCGCATTGAGCAATCAGTTCTGGACTTCGAGCCTGACGGAGCCGATGGCAAGTTTGCCGGTCACTATTTTCAAGTTTGCCATGAGTCCTTATGAAAATTGGCAAAAACTGGCGTGGGCAGGCGTATTTCTGATAACGGCTTCGGTGCTCGGTCTGAATATTTTGGCTCGCGTGTTGACACGCAACAAAATCTGATCGTTGAGCAACCTACACCATTAGAGAAGACTAAAGATGCCAACTGTCGCTGCACCGCCCGGGAACTCAAAAATTTCTGTCAAGAACCTGGATTTTTATTATGGGAAATTTCACGCTCTCAAGCGCATCAATCTGGAAATTCCCGAGAAAAAAGTCACGGCATTCATTGGCCCGTCAGGCTGTGGTAAATCAACCTTGCTCCGTATTTTCAACCGCATGTACGCGCTCTACCCGGATCAGCGCGCTGAAGGTGAAGTACTGTTTGACGGCGAGAATCTGCTCACTTCAAAGAAGGATGTGGCGCTGATTCGCTCCAAGGTGGGCATGGTTTTCCAGAAGCCGACACCATTTCCGATGTCGATTTATGAGAATATTGCTTTTGGCGTCAAGCTTTTCGACAGCCTCACCGCGGCGGAAATGGACGAGCGGGTTGAATGGGCACTGCGCAAGGCTGCGCTCTGGGTTGAAGTCAAGGACAAGCTCAAGCAAAGCGGCTCAAGCCTGTCGGGTGGCCAGCAGCAGCGCCTGTGCATTGCCCGCGGCATTGCCATCAAGCCGGAAGTAATTTTACTTGATGAGCCATGTTCGGCGCTGGATCCAATTTCGACGGCCAAGATCGAGGAACTGATTGCCGAATGGAAAAACGAGTACACGGTGGTTATCGTGACGCACAACATGCAGCAGGCGGCCCGGGTCAGTGACTACACTGCCTACATGTACCTGGGTGATATGGTCGAATTTGGTGCCACGGAAGAGATATTCTTCAAGCCTACGCGCAAAGAGACCGAAGATTATATTACCGGCCGTTTTGGCTGACAGGGACTGAAAAAACATGTCTGAAAACCATTTGTCCAGCCAGTTCGACAGCGAACTCAACGACGTATCTTCCCGAGTGATGGAGATGGGAGGGCTGGTTGAATCCCAGCTCCGCCTGGCGATCTATGCGCTGTCCCAGTTCAGCACCGAGAGCGCCAGTCAGGTGATTGATACCGAAATGCGCGTCAATACCATGGAAATTGACATTGACCGTGAATTATCTTCGATCATTGCGCGCCGCCAGCCCACGGCGCGTGACTTGCGGTTGCTGATCGCCATTTCAAAAACCACCGCCAACCTGGAGCGGGCGGGCGATGAAGCCGACAAGATTGCGCGCATGGTCAAGTCGATCATTGAAAGTGGAGAAGCCCGGGCATTGCCGTCGTCCGAACTTCGGATCGCCGGGGAGCTCGCTTCCGGCCTGCTGCGCAAGGCGCTTGACGCCTTTGCCCGACTGGATACCGCCGCTGCGGTATCCATCCTCAAGGAGGACAACCAGATCGACCAGGAATTTGATGGCTTTGTGCGCAAGCTGATCACGTACATGATGGAAGACCCCCGAACGATTTCCGCCAGCCTTGACCTGCTGTTTGTGGCCAAGGCCATTGAGCGCGTGGGCGATCATGCCAAGAATATTGCCGAGTTCATCATCTACATCGTCAAGGGCGCGGATGTCAGGCACAGCCCGATGGCGCAGGTTGAGTCCGCCGTCAGGTAACTGCCGACGAATCCAGATGAAACATTTGCCGCGCGTATTGATTGTCGAGGATGAACCAGCGATTGCCGAATTGATTGCGGTCAATTTGCGGCATGGCGGTTTTTTCCCCGTGGTGGCGCAAGACAGCGTATCGGCCCAGACTGAACTTGACGCCGTGCTGCCGGATGTGATTTTGCTCGACTGGATGCTGCCTGGGCAAAGCGGCCTTGCACTGGCACGCCACTGGCGCGGACAGGCGCGCAGCAAGAGCATTCCCATTTTGCTGTTGACGGCCAGGGGGGATGAACCCGACAAGGTGACGGGGCTGGATGCCGGGGCCGACGACTACATCACCAAGCCCTTTTCAACCCAGGAGCTGCTGGCTCGCATCCGTGCGGTGCTGCGTCGCCGCGCGCCCGAGTCTGTCAACGACAGTGTTTCGGTGGGCGCGCTGGTGCTGGATGCGGCAACGCACAGAATTTCCTTCCAGAAACAGGAAGTCAAGCTGGGCCCCACCGAGTTCAAGCTGCTTCACTACCTGATGACCCACGCCGAGCGCGTGCACAGCCGCAGTGCCCTGCTCGATAAGGTGTGGGGCGACCATGTGTTCATTGAAGAGCGCACCGTCGATGTGCATGTCAAGCGCCTGCGTGAGGCGCTGGGCGCGGCCGGCAAGATGGTGGAAACCGTTCGTGGCGCAGGTTACCGGCTGAGCCTGGTTGCCATCCATCCTCCGGTTCCCGCCGCACAATCCGGAACATGATGATTCGCTGGATATTTTTTACCATCTGCATGCTTGCCGGTGGCGCCTTGGGGTGGCTGACCGCAACGAAATTCGGGTTCGGACTCGGGGTGCTGGCAGGTGGGTTGGTCTGGCTGGCACTGGACATGGTCAATTTCCGGCGACTCTTGAGTTGGCTTCGCACGGAACAAAATAGCGACTCGCCCGGCATCTCGGCCAGCGCGCTACCGTCCCTGTCAGGCATCTGGGGCGATCTGGGTGACCGTACCCGCAGACTGCTGGAAATCCGGGACCGATATTACCTGGAAGGCCAGGCGCGTCTTGACGAGTTTCTGGCAGCCATGCAGGCGTCGCCGAGCGGCGTGGTGCTGCTCGATGCGCAGGGACGCATCGAGTGGTGCAACCAGATGGCGGTGCAGCATTTTGGCTTTGATGCGCAGCGCGATCTGCGGCAGCACATTGCCAATCTGGTGCGGGAACCCGCTTTCAATGCCTACATGGCCTCCGCCGATTTTTCCCATGATGTGGTGATTCCCGGCCACTCCAGCACATTGGCGCGGCCGGTTAAATTGTCGGTACACGCGCATGCGTATGGCAAAAACCGGAAACTGCTTCTGTCAGGCGACATCACTGCCGTTGAATTGGCCGAGGCCATGCGCCGGGACTTTGTGGCCAATGTGTCGCATGAAATTCGTACGCCGCTGACTGTGCTGGCCGGGTTCATCGAAACCCTGCAAACCCTGCCGTTGAACGAGGCGGAACGCACCCGCTACCTGGCTTTGATGGCCCAGCAATCCCTGCGCATGCAAACACTGGTGACCGATCTGTTGACACTGTCCCGCCTGGAAGGAGGCCCGGTTCCGGGTGTCAATGACTGGACAACGACCAGCGCGCTGTTTGCCCAGTGTGAGCAGGAGGCCAGGGCTTTGTCTGGAGTGATCGCGCCGCACGGGCATCGGCTCGAATTTGAGTCTGGGATGGCTTGTGAAATTTCGGGGATACAGGCGGAACTGCATAGTGCGTTATCGAATCTGGTTACCAATGCAGTGCGCTATACGCCTGATGGTGGACTGGTCCAGGTTAACTGGATTCTGCTTGAGGATGGGCGTGGTCAATTCCAGGTCAGGGACACGGGGCGGGGCATTGCACCGGAGCATCTGCCGCGCCTGACCGAACGTTTTTATCGGGTTGATCGCAGCCGTTCGCGTGAGACTGGTGGAACCGGTCTGGGCTTGGCCATCGTCAAGCATGTTGCCCAGCGCCATGGTGCGGAATTGCGAATCGAGAGCCAGCCGGGACGCGGCTCATGCTTTTCGATCATCTTTCCGGCCGCACGCGTTCGCCGCCTTCAGACGGCGGAAACGGCGCTCGCGTCATTGTGACGATTGCGCGGTCTGCCAGACGGTCAATTGGCCAGCCTGTCGAACCCGCTTCGTTCACGGATGTTTGGGAACTTCTGCCCGGACGTCGGCCTGGCCCGGGCCGCCGACACTCACCCGCTTGAATACCAGCACATTTTCATTTCTGTCCGTGGGCCTGCGCACGGTGGCCAGAAAAGCCCAATCGGGCAGATTCACAACATCGCCGAGGCTGGGCTGCGCATCGACATCCACGATCAGGTAAGGGCAGGCCGCCTGCGCGGTGGCCTGGCGCAGTTGGAGCTGGCCATGGTACTGCAGGGCAGCCGCCTGGGCACTTCCCACGCCGTAGATTTCGACGCAGGCATTTTTATCAACCAGGCTTGCAATCTGGCGCGATGTCGGTGCGTAGCTGCGCGCATAGTCCAGCAAAGGCAGCCATAGTGTCATCAGCAGCATCCAGCTCAGGGTGATGCCGCCTGCCGGAAGAACCAGCGATTTCCAGACGGCCGCGCGCTGTGCGCTGGTCCGCCATTTCACCAGCCAACCCCACGCCAGCGTGGCGACTACTGCCACCAGGAAAGCAAGCCACGAAAAGCTTGGCTCAAAGCCCGGTGCCAGCCTGGCGACATTGGCCGCAGGTTGTTTGGGCACGCCGGTTTGCATGGCGATCCAGATGACCCAGATGACGATGGCGCAGCCGGTGAAAAACAGCAGGGTGAACCAGTCGATCAGTGAGGCCACGCTGCGCTTGAGCGTGGGTAGTGCAAACGCGGCCAGTGCAGCCAGCGCAGGCAGGCTCAGCAACAGGCTGCGGTCCGACGCCGGGGTAGTCAGTGTGGCAACAATAGCCGTGCCGGCAAACCACAGCGGCAGCGCCACGTGGCGGCTTGCCAGTTGCCTGCGCCAGCGCCAGAGCGTCCAGAGCGCCAGCGGCCATGCGGGCCAGGTAAACCACACCAGCAAGCGGCCCAAGCCATGCAGGTCTTGCCAGACCGATCCACCGTCGGCGCCTGGCAGGCGAATTCGCCAGCGCCACAAATCGAGTCCGTAAGAGAACAGGGACACCAGCAGCGTGATGCCGCCGATCAGCAAAACCCAGTGCCAGGAGCGTTGTCTGCTGGCCGCGCCAGCCAGGCCGCTTCCCCAGCGCATATGGATCCATTCAAGCAGTGCTCCTCCCGCGCCAAGCAGCAGGGCCAGTGTGGGCGCGCCGCTCAGGGCGAGCCCGGCAAGACCCACCAGCAGACCCAGTGCAGGCCCCAAGAGTTGCGTTGCCTGGCGGTATGGGCTGGCGGCCATGGCATAGAACATCAACGCGGTGAAGCCCAACTGCGCCAGGGCTGGTGTGGTTTCATGGGACAACTGAGCCAGCCCCAGGCAGGCAATAAGTGCCAGCAGACCGGCATCGGCGATGGCCCGGGCATAGTCCACCGGGCTGGCTTCGCCGCCAAACGCAAAGGCTACGGGCTGCGCTTGCGGGCTGCGGGCCAGATAATAA
>JAHFQQ010000363.1 GCA_023259235.1 Polaromonas sp.
GATGCGCGGTGAACATCTCAAACAGTACGCAGCCATAGTGACCTTGCCCCCGAAAAACGGACTCCTTAGCTGATGGTTAAATTCAGCAATAGGAGATTGAGAAATGAGCAAGAGGAAAGATGGGCAAGTGCGGGGCAAATACACCCTGGAATTCAAGCTGGAGGCGGTGCGCCTGGTCAAGGGTGGGCAGGCGGTGCCGGTGACGGCCAAGATACTGGGCGTGCCGGTGCAGACGCTGGGCACCTGGGTACGCCTGAGTGGCAAAGGCCAACTCAAAGGTGCTGGCGACAAGCCGGTATCACCAGAGCAAATGGAATTGGCTCGACTGCGTGCGCAACTGGCGCGCGTGACGATGGAGCGTGACATCTTAAAAAAAGCGACGGCGTACTTCGCTCGGGAAGCACTGTGAAGTACGCCTGGATTGCCAAGCACAAGGCCCATTGGCCAGTCACGCTGGCCTGCGAAGTTCTGGGCGTGAGCACCAGCGGGTACTTTGAACACTGGCGCCGCAAGGATTCTGACAAGCCCAGTCGACCGGGGACGAACAAGCGCATCAGCGACGAAGCTCTGCTGGTGCACATCTTGGCGATTCACGCCGAGGTCAAACAGGAATACGGCTGGCCCAAGATGTGGAAAGAGTTGCTGGCCCGAGGCATACGGGTGGGCAAGGAGCGTGTCAGAAAGCTCATGAAGCGTCACGGCATCAAGGCCAGGGGCAAGAGCAAATTTGTCGTCACCACCGACAGCAAACACAACTTGCCGATCATGGAGAACTTGTTGGATCGCAACTTCACTGCCCAGGCGCCCAACCAGGTGTGGACCAGCGACATCACTTACATCGCCACCGATGAGGGTTGGTTGTACCTGACGGCGGTGATTGACCTGTTCAGCCGCCAGGTCGTGGGCTGGAGCATGAAACCGCACATGCAGACCAGTGTGGTGACGGATGCGTTGCATATGGCGTGGTTCAGGCGCCGTCCGGCACCTGGGCTTATCTTTCACTCGGACCGGGGCAGTCAGTATTGCAGCCATGATTTCCAGAAAACACTCAAGGGCTACAAGATGAAATCGTCGATGAGCCGCAAGGGCAATTGCTGGGACAACGCGCCCACTGAAAGCCTGTGGGGACGATTGAAGGTTGGCAGGTTGTACGGCAAACGGTTTGCCACACGGCGCGACGCCATGGACGAAGTGATCGATTGGCTGACCTTCTACAACCACAAGAGATTGCACTCGACGTTGGGCTATGTGAGTCCGATGACGTTTGAGCAACGCTGGATCGCGGCCCAGCAGCAAGACAGGAAGTCCGCATAATGGGCAGCCTAAGGAGTCCGGAAAACAGGGGCAAGTTCACATCGCGTTGGAAGTGGGCGATATCAAGCGCTTTGACGGTGCGGGTAACTTTGCCTCTTACGCGCGCATGGTTGACAGTCGACGCGAGTCCAACGGCAAGGTCAAGGGTGTGGGCAACACCAAATGCGGCAACAAGTACCTGGCCTGGGCCTTCATTGAGGCAGCGCACTTTGCCGTGCGCTACGACGAAGCGATCAAACGCTTTTACCAAAAAAAATCCGCCAAGACGCTGGCTGTGGTGGCTATCAAGGCGGTAGCGCACAAGCTCGCTCGCGCCTGTTTCCACGTGATGCACGATGGCGTGCCATTTGATGTCAAGCGCGCTTTTGGATAAAAAGCCAATGAACAAATCAAAACGAAAGGACTGATGATTTACGGGGCGCTGAGTGCAGTGCTGCATTGGGGTCTGGAGAAACCATCGAGTCTGATTGCACGCACTCAGCAGCCCCACCCAAACTCTTTTTCGAGTCAATGATTTCACTTGCGCCCACGGCGTCAGCCATCAAGGGGTTGGACAAGCCAACGCTTGAGCCATCGATCTGTGCAAGCCGGTAACGGCTCGCGACTATTGGAGGCGCTGGGGAACAGAGGGTTTTCTGGGGCTGTGAACACAGCCAGGGGCCGGTTCAAAACGGCGATGCCGGCAAGCGCGCCGGTGTGCTAAACCAAGCCTTGATCCTGATGGGTGACTGGTGCGCAGTGACGCAACCAGATTTTGAGAACCAAAGTGTGCAATGCGAACAGTGATCTTGAAAGGGAACTTGAAAACAACAGAATGCGGGGGCGAGCGCAGTATTTTGTTCGTCCCTATTGACGGAGTAGGCTAATGGGTGACCCCAATAACTCGCTGCGCTGAGCGCCCCACCAGCCTGATCTTGCACGCGCCTCTTGACTTGCGAAAGCAATCT
>JAHFQQ010000187.1:0-2035 GCA_023259235.1 Polaromonas sp.
CGACGGTTTGCACGGCACGCCAGCCTGCATGCCTGCTGTGTCCGGTGCGTGCCGTGTGCCGCGGGTTTGCCAGCGGCACGCCGGAAAACTATCCGGTCAAGACGCGCAAACTCAAGCGCAGCGCCTTGTCGCTGAGCCTGCTGTGGATGCAAAAGCCGGACGGCTCGGTCTGGCTGGAGCGGCGCGGCGCACCCGGCATCTGGGGCGGCCTCTACTGCTTTCCGGCGTTTGGCAGCGAAGATGAGCTGCGGGCCGCCTTGCCGACGCCGCTGCGGACCCGCCTGAACGCGCTCGCGCCCTTTGTGCATGTGCTGACGCACAAGGACTTGCGCCTCGCGCCGATGCGGCTGGCGCTGTCGGCGCGTGAGGCCAAAGCCGCCACCCTGCCCGGTGTGGGCGCCTGGTTTGCGCGCGATGCATGGACAGGCCTGGGCCTGCCGGCGCCGATCAGAAAGCTGCTGATGTAGCGCCAGCCGGCTGGAACGCCTTCTTTAAGAACAAAATAGGCCTCCAGCCCTTTGAATTAGGGCGCAGGCAGCTATTGAATATATAGCTGATACGGCACAGGCCGCATTCGGGACGGGCTTGCCGAAGCTGCCTTCGACCGCCTTCATCGTGGCGCAGGCAGCACTGCGTCGAGCTCGCGGTGGCGTTTGAGCGTGACCCAGTGCTGGCTGAAGGCCTGGGCCAGTTGTTCGACCAGATAGACCGAGCGGTGCTGGCCCCCGGTACAGCCGATGGCGACGGTCACATAGCTGCGGTGGTCGCGCAGCAGCGCCGGCAACCAGTGGCTGATGAACTGCTCGATGTGCCGGAACATGTCGTCAACTTCCGAATAGCCTTGCAGGTAGGCGGCGACCGCCTCGTCCTTGCCGGTCAGCTCCCGCAGATCGGGCTCGTAGTGCGGGTTGGGCAACATGCGCACATCAAACACATAGTCGGCATCGACCGGCACCCCGCGCTTGAAGGCAAACGATTCAAACACCAAGGTCAGTTGGCTGGCCGGCGAAGAAATCAGTGCTTTGACATAAGCCTGCAACTGGGACGAGCGGATCATGCTGGTGTCTATGACGTGGGCCTGCTCACGCAGCTCGCCCAGCAGCTCGCGCTCCTCGCCAATCGCATCGGCCAGCGCGCGCTGCTGATCCAGGGCGTCCCGGCGCGACAGGGGGTGCAGGCGCCGGGTTTCAGAAAAGCGCCGAAGCAGCGTGTCGGTATTGGCATCGAGAAAAATCGACTGTACGGCCACGCCTTGCGCGCGCAATTGCTGCAGTTGCTGCGGCACCAGCGGCAAAGAGGTCGCGCTGCGTACGTCCATCGCAATGGCGACCTTGCGGGCCACGTGCTGCCTTTCAAGCGCAACAAAGGGCACGAGCAGCTCAGGGGGCAGGTTATCGATGCAGTAGTAGCCGGCGTCTTCCAGGGCGTGCAGGGCTACCGATTTGCCAGAGCCGGACATGCCGGTGATCAGCACCATCTCCAGAGCCGCGACGGGAGCCTGGGCCGTATTCATTGGCCGAGCATTTCTTTGGCATGCGCCAGCGTGGTGCCGGAAAGCCGTGCACCGCCCAGCATGCGGGCAATTTCGGCAACGCGATGCTCGCCGTTGACATGCTCCACCGTGCTGCTGGCCATGCCTTTTTCCGTGCGCTTGGCCACTACCAGATGATGGTCGGCGCATGCCGCTACCTGTGGCAAATGAGTCACTGCCATGACCTGCCGGTCCTGGCCCAGCTGCTTCATCAGGCGGCCAACGGTTTGCGCCACGGCGCCGCCTATGCCAGCATCCACCTCGTCAAAGATCAGTGTTTGCGCCTGCCCCAACTGGCTGGTGGTGACGGCAATGGCCAGCGCAATGCGCGACAATTCGCCGCCTGACGCCACCTTGCCGACCGGCCTGGGCGTGCTGCCGCTGTGCCCGGCCACCAGGAATTCGGCCTGTTCAAGCCCATGCTGGGCCGGCTGCTCAAGCCGGGTGAGCGCCACTTCAAATTTGCCACCCTGCATGCCCAGTCCCTGCATGGCATGTGTAATG
>JAHFQQ010000187.1:2045-7148 GCA_023259235.1 Polaromonas sp.
TGGCCAGCAGCGGCGCCGCCTTGCTGCGGGATCGCGAGACCTGGCGCGCCTCCTCAAGATAGGCTGACTGGGCCTGGGTCTCATTTTTTTCAAGCTGAGCCAGATCGGCTGCGTCATCGAGCATTTTCAACTCCGATTGCCAGGAAGCCAGCAACTCGGGCAGTTCGGCAGGCGGGCGCTTGTAGCGCCGCGCCAGGCTGACCCACAGCGACAGGCGCTCGTCAAGCTCGGCCAGCCGCTGCGGCTCCAGGTCGGCGTGCCTGGCATAGCCGCGCAGCGAATGCACGGCATCTTCAATTTGCGCCGATGCAGTGTTTAAAAGCTCAACCAGCCCCCTGAATTCGGGCTCAATGTGCTCCTGATTTTGCAGTGACGCAGTGGCCTGGCCAAGCAGTGCCGTGGCGTTGACATCGGACTCCTGCAGCGCCTCGACCGCGCTTTGCACGGCATCGCGCAAGGCCTGGGCATTGGAAAGGCGACCGTGCTGGGCATTGAGTTCGGCCCATTCACCCGCGCCCGGCGCCAGCTTGTCGAGCTCGCTGATTTGCCACGCCAGGCGTTCACGCTCGCGCTGCAGGCTGCCCTGTGCGTCACGCGCCTGCGCCAGTACCTTCTGGGCCTGCCGCCAGCTCTGCCAGCGACTGGACAACGCCTCGGTGGACACCGCTGCATAGGAGTCGAGCAAGCCCCGCACGGCATCCGGCCGGGTCAGGCTCTGCCAGGCATGCTGGCCATGAATGTCAACCAGCTGGTCAGCGATCTCCCTGAGCTGGGTGGCGGTGGCCGCGCTGCCATTGATCCAGGCGCGGCTTTTCCCCTGCGAATCGATCGTGCGGCGCAGCAGCAGGCTCTCGCCCGCCTCGAAGCCGGCTTGATCGAGCCATTGGACCAGCCTGGCGGGGCTGTCGAACTCGGCGCTGATCTCGCAGCGCGGCGCGCCTTCGCGAACCACGCCGGCATCGGCGCGCGCGCCCAGGGCCAGTTGCAGCGCATCGATCAATATCGATTTTCCGGCTCCGGTTTCACCGGTGAGAACCGTGAATTGATCCGACAGGACAAGCTCCATTTCGTGAACGATGACGAAATCGCGAAGCGAAATGCTCTTGAGGCTCATAAATCGATCCCGGGCAGATCAGACCGCACCTTCATTCCAGTGAAGTTTTTTGCGCAAGGTATCAAAATAGTTCCAGCCTATGGGGTGCAGAAAGCGCATTTGGTATTCGGAGCGACGCACGCTGATCCGGTCGCCATGCAGCAAGCTGGTCAGCGACTGCATGTCAAAGTTGACGCTGGCATCGCGGCCGGATACGATTTCTATGGCAATCTCACCCGTATCGGGCAGGACGATGGGCCGGTTCGACAAGGTATGCGGAGCAATCGGAACCAGCACCAAGCCTCCGATGGACGGGTGCAGCATGGGACCGCCGGCGGACAGGGCGTAAGCCGTGGAGCCGGTAGGCGAAGCGATGATCAGGCCATCCGCGCGCTGGTTGGCCACGAAGCGGCCATCGACTTCAACGCGCAATTCCACCATTCCGCCAGTCGCGCCGCGATAAACCACGACGTCATTCATGGCTATCGCGCTGAAGACGCGAAGGCCGTCGCGCACAACCCTGGCCTGCATCATCCAGCGCCGGTCTTCGGCAAATTCGCCGCGCAGCATGGGCGTGAGCACGTCCTGATAATCTTCGTAGGCAATGTCCGTGATGAAGCCGAGCCGGCCCTGGTTGATGCCGACCAGCGGAATGCCGAATTGCGCCAGCAGCCGGCCAATGCCGAGCATGGTGCCATCGCCGCCGACCACCAGCGCGAGGTCGCACTGGGCGCCTATGCCGGCGGTGTCAAGCGTCGGGTATTGGGTCAAACCGGTGTTGTTGGCGGTATCCTGTTCAATCGCGACATTGCATCCCTGCGACTCCAGAAAGTAGGCAATGCCTTCCAGCGCGGAACGGGAGCCATGGGCCTGGTACTTGCCAATCAGGGCAATATTGCGAAATTGCGACTTCATCGGCAAATTACATCACATCATGATGGGCGAAGCTTCGTAGAATGTCACCATGCTTGATGCCCGTGCCCGGTTGTTGCTCAAAGCGCTGGTGGAGCGCTACATTGCCGATGGCCAGCCGGTGGGCTCGCGCACGCTGTCGAAGGCGTCCGGTCTGGAGCTGTCTCCGGCCACCATCCGCAACGTCATGAGTGATCTGGAGGAACTCGGCCTGATCGTCAGTCCGCACACCTCCGCCGGCCGCATTCCCACGGCGCGCGGTTACCGCCTCTTCGTCGATACCATGCTGACACTGCAGGGCGACCCGCTGTCTGCCGCAGGCCACATCAATGCGCCCACGCTTGCGCCCGACCAGCCGCAGAAGGTAATCAGCAATGCGGCGCACATGCTGTCGAGCCTGTCGCATTTTGTCGGGGTGGTGATCGCGCCGCGCCGCACCTCGGTGTTTCGGCACATCGAGTTCCTGCGCCTGTCCGAGAAGCGTTTTCTGGTGATTATTGTTTCGCCCGATGGCGACGTGCAAAACCGCGTCATCTTTACCGAAGCCGACCACACCCAGTCGCAACTCGTAGAGGCCGCCAACTTTCTCAACTCGCACTATGCCGGCATGGCGATTGAAGAAGTGCGCGAACGCCTGCAACATGAAGTGGAAGCGCTCCGGGGTGAAATTGCCGCGCTGATGCAGGTTGCGGTGCAAGTCAGCTCCGAGGTCATAGAGTCGCGCGACGAGGTGGTTGTTTCAGGTGAGCGAAACCTGCTTGCCGTCAGTGATTTTTCAAGCGACATGGGCAATCTGCGCAAGCTTTTTGATCTTTTCGAGCAGAAGGCGCAACTGATACGCCTGCTCGACGTTTCAAGCCGCGCCGAGGGTGTCCGCATCTATATCGGCGGTGAAAGCCAGGTGATTCCCTACCATGAGCTGTCGGTGGTGACAGCGCCCTACGAGGTCGATGGCCAGGTCGTCGGAACGCTGGGCGTGATAGGCCCCATGCGCATGCCCTACGAAAGAATGATCCAGATTGTCGATATCACCTCCAGGCTGGTCAGTTCGGCCCTGAGCTACAGCAAGTAAGACCCGTACAATCCATCCCTTGAGTGGGGCGTTAGCTCAGTTGGTTAGAGCAGAGGACTCATAATCCTTTGGTCGTAGGTTCAAGTCCTACACGCCCTACCATTCATATGGTATTTAACATGGTAGCAAGGACTAACATATTGACGATCATCTTCGGATGGTTGCCGTTGCGTTGCCGTTAACTCGGCTATGGCGCTCCACGCGAGTAAGTCGGCTTACCACCCCGGAATTTAGTGGCGACGTTCAAATGAACGTTCGCAACATTGCTCCAAGTCGAATGTCCCAGTAGTGTCCACCGCCGCCGCTCAGGTTCGCTCCGTCGACGTCGGCAGTTCGGGCTAGGCGGCCATTCTGGCTTTGGGAACGTTCAGGTTGTTATTGATCTCTTGGCGGATCTGGACTCGAACTTTGAAAAGTGCCTGTCCTGCCATGGTCGGGGCGATTCACTTCCGCTTGGCCACCTCGCTGAAAATTAGTTTCACGCACCTATCGAGGCGATGTTCTATGTCTTCGTCCCAAAATCGCAGAACCTTCCATCCGGCCTCTTTGAGAGCCTGATCAACACGGCGATCCCTAGCAATGTTGGCATTGATTTTATTGACCCAGAACGCCTTGTTTGTGCGCAGGCGCTTCTCGATGCTAGGCATGTCTCGGCCATGCCAGAAGGAGCTATCGCAAAATATCGCAATCTTTAGCCTTACGAAAGCTATATCAGGACATCCCGATGCCTTACGATAGTTCTTCCTGTACCTCAGGCCGGTTGCGAAGAGCGCACGACGCAGGGTCACTTCAATGCCTGTTTCCGTCGAGCGGATCCGGGACATTCGGTAGCTGACCGTTGGCGAAACTTCTCCTGATTTTTGTTCCTCTGCCTGCAATTTCGTTGATGCTATGGGGATGTTGCCGAAGGTTTGCGTAAGATGTTCGCTGGCCGTGAATTGTCGAAATGGGAGCGTCGCGATGCGGGTACCCTCAGTTCATGATGGTACTATTAAAATTCAACGGGATGAGAACAAGTAGATCGGGTCGACGACACAATGCGAGTTAATGGAACTTCCCTCCCAACGTTTGTCGACCTGTTTTCAGGATGTGGTGGGCTATCGCTGGGAATGGCCATGGCCGGATGGCAGGGCGTGTTCGCGATAGAAAAGGCAAGCGATGCCTTCAAGACGTTTGAAGCAAATTTCCTCAATGGGTCCCCTTCAATTCGCTTTGCTTGGCCGGAATGGCTCGAGAAACGCGCGCATTCCATTGAGGATGTCCTAAGGGACCATGACGCTGACATCCGGCGGCTGAGGGGCTCAATCGACGTGGTAGCTGGTGGTCCGCCTTGCCAAGGTTTTTCATTTGCTGGCCGGCGGAAACAGAATGACCCAAGAAATCGGTTGTTTGAGCAGTATGTCCAGTTCGTGTCCGACGTAAGGCCAAAGGCAGTCGTTTTGGAAAACGTAAACGGCATGCAGATTGCGCACGGTGCCACAAAGCGAGGAAAAGGAGTGCGGCCGGGGCCAAAGCCCAAATCCTACTACCAGAAGTTGGTCGAAGCCCTTGATGGCATTGGTTATGTTGCTGAGGGGTGGATAGTCAATGCTGCAGACTATGGCGTCCCGCAATACCGGCCACGGTTGGTTGTGGTTGGACTCCAGCGATCACTAGAAAGCCGGCTCAACGGGGGAATTTCGAGTGTCATCGAATTCATTCGCGATTGTGGGGTGAGGCAGAGAAGGGAGCTCGGCTTCCCCGACATGCTGCCCGCGCAAGATGCGATATCGGACCTCGAAATTGGGGTGAAGCCGTTGCTTGATTGTGTGGATCCTTGCTCACGAAAGGGATTTTTTGTGCCAGCTTATGAGGGGCCGATGACCCAATACCAACGTTGGGCAAATCGCGGCGTTGGCATTGACGGGATGGATAGCACACGCTTGGCGCGCCATAGTGAAGCGGTCATTGAACGGTTTGAGGCAATCTTGCGCGAGTGTCGAAAGGGTGTGTCCGTGAGTGACGTTGATCGGGCGCGCCTAGGGAT
>JAHFQQ010000188.1:0-4095 GCA_023259235.1 Polaromonas sp.
AGAGCTGCACGCAGTGAGCGAACATGGGGGCCACATGCGCAGCGCCGGGCCGCCCCAAGCAAGCTCAGCCCCCTCGGGGGGCAGCGTAGTACGCGCAGCGACAAGCGTGGGGGCCACATGACCGATTGGTGGACGCTCGCCGTCATCCTGGGACTGGCTGTCGTGACCGTGGTAACGCGCAGTTTCTTTTTCATTTCCAACCGCCCCTGGCACCTGCCGCATTGGGCCCAGCAGGGCCTGCAGTACGCGCCGATCGCGGCTCTGGCGGCCGTGATTGCACCCGAGCTGGTCATGACGCAGGGGCACTTGATCACGACCTGGCAGGACGCGCGCATTTTCAGCGCGGCGGCGGGGACCGCGTTTTATTTCTGGCGCCGGGGCGGTGGGCAGGCAGTGCTCGGCACCATCGTGACCGGTCTGGTGGTATATCTGCCATTGCATCTGGGACTGGGCTGGTAGCGCCGCGGGCCGGCCCGAAATGCCCACGGGAACGGCTCCTACAATCAAATCCGGAACTTTTTTGGGAGCCATCCGTGAATTTCATCCGTTTTTCAGATCTGTGCACCAGCGGCAAGGTAGCCGGCCGGCGCGTCTTCATTCGTGCCGACATGAATGTTCCGCTGGATGACAGCGGCCACATCACCGAAGACACCCGCATCCGCGCCTCCATCCCGTGTATCCGGATGGCCCTGGAAGCCGGCGCCGCGGTGATGGTGACTTCCCACCTCGGCCGACCGGTGGAAGGCGAGTTCAAGCCTGCCGATTCGCTGGCGCCGGTGGCCAGGCGCCTGGGCGAGCTGATGGGGCGCGAGATGGCGCTGGTCACCAACTGGGTCGATGGCGTGGACGTCAAGCCGGGCCAGCTGGTATTGCTGGAGAACTGCCGCCTCAACAAAGGCGAAAAGAAGAACGATGAAACACTGGCACGCAAGATGGCCGCGCTGTGCGATATCTTTGTGCACGATGCATTCGGCACCGCGCACCGGGCCGAGGCGTCCACCTATGGCATCGCGCAATACGCGCCCATTGCCTGCGCGGGCCCGCTGCTGGCGGCTGAAATGGACGCCATCTCCAAGGCACTTTCCAGCCCGCGCCGGCCACTCGTCGCCATCGTGGCCGGCAGCAAGGTCTCGACCAAGCTGACCATCCTCAAGGCTCTTGCGGCCAATGTCGACCAACTGATCGTGGGCGGCGGCATCGCCAACACCTTCATGCTCGCTGCCGGCCTGAATATCGGCAAAAGCCTGGCCGAACCCGGTCTGCTGCAAGAGGCTCTGGCCGTCATGCAAGCCATGAAGGCACGCGGCGCCGCGGTACCGATTCCCACCGACGTTGTCTGCGCCAAGACGTTTGCCGCGGATGCGCGCGCCACCGTCAAGGCGGCCACCGATGTCGCCGACGATGACCTGATCCTGGACATCGGGCCAGAGACCGCGAAGAAGCTGGCGGCCCAGCTCAAACAGGCCGGTACCATCGTCTGGAACGGCCCGGTCGGCGTGTTCGAGTTCGCTGCCTTTGAAAACGGCACCCGGGAAATTGCCAGGGCCATTGCCGAGTCGAGCGCCTTCAGCCTTGCCGGCGGTGGCGACACGCTGGCGGCCATTGCGAAATATGGCATTGAAAAGCAGGTGGGCTACATCTCCACGGGCGGTGGCGCATTTCTGGAGGTGCTGGAAGGCAAGACGCTGCCAGCCTTTGAAATTCTGCAGAAGCGGGCCGCCGGGTGAACTGATTAGCTATTGTTTTAGTAGCGTATCGTGCCCGTACTACCTGGACCAACAGGCTATTTCTCTCAGAAATGGTAGCAGGGTGCTGGCTGATCCTGGCTCGGGTCATCCATTTGCCACCGGTCTGCCAGCCACTTCCGTGTGAGAATCAAAAACCAAATCACAGGAGACTTCTCAATGTCGCGTCGCGCCACCAAAATCGTTGCCACCCTTGGTCCGGCTTCCAGCGACCCCGCTCTGCTGGAGAAAATGATTCGCGCCGGCGTCAATGTGATGCGCCTCAATTTCAGCCACGGCACGGCACAGGACCATGTTGACAGGGCGCGGCTGGTGCGCGAAGCAGCCCAGCGCGCGGGCCGCGAGCTTGCCATCATGGCTGACCTGCAGGGCCCGAAAATCCGCGTCGGCAAGTTTGCGGAGGGCAAGGTGTTCCTGGCGCCGGGCGATAAGTTCATCCTCGATGCCTCGCGCACCGAGCCGGGCGATGCTGGCGGCGTGGGGCTGGACTACAAGGAGCTGCCGCGCGACGTGAAAGCCGGTGATTTGCTGCTGCTCAACGACGGCCTGATCGTGCTGACGGTCGATGCGGTGCGCGGCGAGGCAGTGCACACCACCGTCAGGCTTGGCGGCGAGCTGTCCAACAACAAGGGCATCAACAAGCAGGGCGGCGGCCTCACGGCGCCGGCGCTGACGGCCAAGGACATGGATGACATCAAGACCGCGATGAGCTTTCAGGCCGACTACGTGGCCGTGAGCTTCCCCAAGAATGCCGCCGACATGGAGCGGGCGCGCCAGCTCTGCAACGTGGCCGCCGCACCTTACCGGCACAGGCCCGGCCTGATTGCCAAGATTGAACGCGCCGAGGCGATTCCCAATCTCGAAGAAATCTTGCGGGTCAGCGACGGCATCATGGTGGCGCGCGGCGACCTGGCGGTGGAGGTCGGCAATGCCACCGTCCCGGCGCTGCAAAAACGCATGATCAAGATGGCCCGGGCCGCGGACAAGCTCGTCATCACCGCCACCCAGATGATGGAAAGCATGATCGTCAACCCGGTGCCCACGCGGGCCGAGGTCAGCGACGTGGCCAATGCCGTGCTTGACGGCACCGACGCGGTGATGCTCAGCGCTGAAACCGCCGCCGGCAAGTACCCGCTGGAGACGATCGAGGAGATGGCCAAGATTTGCGAGGAAGCCGAGAAGGCCGAATACAGGGAACTGGAAGCCGATTTCGCGGGCAAGACCTTCAGCCGCATCGACCAGTCGATTGCCATGGGCGCCCTGTTCACGGCCAATCGCCTGGGCGCCAAGGCGATCGTGGCGCTCACCGATAGCGGCTCCACCGCCCTGTGGATGAGCCGCCATGACATCCGCGCGCCGATTTACGCGCTGACCTCGCGTCTGGCCACGCAGCGCAAGATGGCGCTTTACCGCAATGTGCGCCCGCTGCTGCTGGACACCAGCGCCGACCGCGACACCGCGCTCAAGCAGGCGGAAGGGCACCTGCTGCGCCAGGGCATCGTGCAAAGCGGCGATGTCTACGCCATCACCTGCGGTGAACCGATGGGGGCGCCAGGCGGAACCAACATGCTCAAGATTTGCCGCGTGGCTTAGCGGGTAAACGGTAGAATCAGTATTTTGGTGACCAGGCGGGCACGGGCGGTGCGGTTGCCCCGCCGTAAACCACCGGTTTTCACCGCGTCTTCGCTTTCTGGGGGATTTCGATCATGGCACTCGTTTCAATGCGCCAGCTGCTGGATCATGCCGCCGCCAATGGCTACGGCATTCCGGCTTTCAACGTCAACAATCTGGAGCAGGTTCAGGCCGTGATGTCGGCAGCCGACGAGGTTGGCGCACCCGTCATCCTGCAAGCCAGCGCCGGCGCCCGAAAGTATGCCGGCGAGGCTTTCATCAAGCATTTGATTCAGGCGGCCATCGAGGCCTATCCACACATTCCGCTGGTGATGCACCAGGATCACGGCCAGAGCCCCGAAGTGTGCCAGGGCGCCATCAATCTGGGTTTCAGTTCGGTGATGATGGACGGATCGCTGATGGCGGACGGCAAGACCATTGCCAGCTATGACTACAACGTCGACGTCACGCGCAAGGTGGTGGACATGGCCCACGCCACCGGCGTCACGGTGGAGGGTGAGCTGGGTTGCCTGGGCTCGCTGGAAACCATGAAGGGTGACAAGGAAGACGGCCACGGCACCGAAGCCACCATGACCATGGACCAGTTGCTCACCGACCCCGAGCAGGCGGCAGATTTTGTCAAGCGGACGCAGCTGGACGCACTGGCGATTGCCATCGGCACCAGCCACGGCGCCTACAAGTTCAGCCGCAAGCCCACCGGCGACATCCTGGCCATCGA
>JAHFQQ010000188.1:4105-7120 GCA_023259235.1 Polaromonas sp.
CATCATCAACCAGTACGGCGGCAAGATGAAGGAAACCTACGGCGTACCGGTGGAGGAAATTCAGAAGGCCATCAAATTTGGCGTGCGCAAGATCAACATCGACACCGACATCCGCCTGGCCATGACCGCTGCCGTGCGCAAGTTCATGGCGGAAAACCCGGATAAATTCGACATGCGCGACTGGATGAAGCCGGCCCGCGAAGCCGCCAGGCAGATTTGCAAGCAACGCTATATGCAGTTTGGCTGTGAAGGCCAGGCTGGCAAGATCAAGGCAGAACCGCTAAGCGTCGTGGCCGCCAAATACGCCAGGGGAGAACTGGCCCAGGTGGTTCAATAAGCCAGCGTCCACTTCGCTAAATTCGCGATCATTCCAAGCCCGTCGACTCTGCCTGAGTTGTGCGGGTTTTTTCTTTTTCACCTGCCTGACCACCATGACTCCAGCTCTTCACACCTCGGCCCTGACTTCGTTACCCTTGCTGGCGCGCGGCAAGGTGCGCGACAACTATGCCGTCGGCACCGACCGGCTGCTGATGGTAGCCAGCGACCGCCTGAGCGCGTTTGACGTGATCCTGGGCGAACCGATTCCCGGCAAGGGCGCCCTGCTGACGCAAATGGCGCTATTCTGGTTCGACAAGCTGGGTCATATCTGCCCGAATCACCTGACCGGGGAGGCCCCTGAAAGCGTGGTCACGGCTGAAGAAATCCCCCAGGTCACGGGCCGCTCCATGCTGGTCAAGCGCCTCAAACCGATCCCGGTGGAAGCGGTGGTCCGCGGCTACCTGGCTGGCAGCGGCTGGAAGGAATACCAGCAAAGCCAGTCGGTCTGCGGCGTGGCCCTGCCGTCAGGCCTGAAAAACGCCAGCCGGCTGCCCGAGCCCATCTTCACACCGGCCGCCAAGGCCGGGGCGGGCGAACACGACGAGAACATCAGCTACGGGCAAGTCGTCAAGGTCGTCGGGCCGGCGCTAGCTGCACAGATCAAACAGCTCAGCCTGGAGATTTATCGCACCGCCGCCGCGTTTGCGCTCGCCAGGGGCATCATCATTGCCGACACGAAATTCGAGTTTGGACTGGACGAAAACGGCACGCTAACCCTGATGGACGAAGTGCTGACACCCGACTCGTCGCGCTACTGGCCCATCGAGGGCTATGAACAGGCGTTTGTCGCCGGACAAAACCCGCCAAGTTATGACAAACAGTTTGTGCGCGACTGGCTCGAGGCCGTTCGCCTCAACGGCAAGCCCTGGGACAAAACCCCGCCCGCGCCGCAACTGCCGCAGGACGTGATCGCCAGGACCGCTGCCAAATACCAGGAAGCGCTGACGCGGCTGACTGCATGACTCCCCGGTCTCGGCTCACTGCGTGTAGCCGGAACCCCCCCAAGGGGACGGCGCCGGGTCAACTCAATATGACGCTGCTCAGGCGACGGCGATAAGTGGCCACGGTGGCGTCTTCGGGCGGAATCTGGCCGTCGGCCACCTTGGGTTTCGGCGGCTCCATGATGTCGAGGATGGCGATGCAGGTCTTGCGCGCCAGATCTTCGGACCAGGCCTTGTCACGCATCAGGATTTCAAGCAATTCATCCAGCGCGTCGGTCCAGCGCTGCTGGCTCATCAGCCAGCGGGCCTTGCCGAAGCGCGCGTCAAAATCCCGCTTGTTAGCCGCAATTTTTGAATCAAATGTGGTCTCGGCTCCCGCCCCGTATGCGTTGGCAGCTACAAAATCAATAGCATCCATCCAGCGCTTGAGCGAGTCCAGGCGGCGCACCGCCGGCGCCCTGGCAAGCGCTGGCGCCAACGCCGCTTTCGCATCATCCAGGCGGCCCAGGGTGAGCAGCAGCTTGACGCAGTCGAAGCGCGCATTGTCATTGGCCGGATCGGCTGCAAGCGTCTGCTGCAGCTTTTCCAGGGCAGCTTGCGGGTCGGCTGCAGGGTCGATCACCGGCTCCTCGGGGGCAGGTTTCTCGTCTTGCGCGGGAGGCAGGTGCTTGTCAAGAAACTCCTTGACCTTGCCCTCGGTCAGCGCACCGGTGAAGCCATCCACCGGCTGGCCATTCATCATCAGGATGCAGGTCGGGATGCTGCGAATGCCGAAGGCGGCGCCAATCTGCTGCTCCTGGTCGGAGTCGATCTTCACCAGCTTGAAGCGCCCGGCGTATTCGACTTCGACTTTTTCCAGGATTGGCCCGAGCGACTTGCAGGGGCCGCACCACGGTGCCCAGAAGTCGATCAGGACCGGTGTGGTCATGGAAGCGGCTACGACCTCCTGTTCAAAGTTGGCTATGGTGACGTTGATCATGATGGGCTGGAGTTGGGGTTCAAAAATACGCATTTCAAGCGGTACGGTAACAGGCTCGACGATAGCACGCGGGCGCCGCCCCGAGCCCTTAAAATCAGGCCTCCAGGCGCCCCGCCCGCGACACCTCAGACCTTGAAGGCCCTTATGACGACTACACACAAGCTGCACGATCCCCTGGTGGGCGTGCTGATGGGCTCCAGCAGCGACTGGGAAACGATGCAGCATGCGGTGCAGATCCTGCAACAGTTTGGCGTGGCGCACGAGGCGCGCGTGGTGTCGGCCCACCGCATGCCCGACGAGCTGTTTGCCTATGCGCAAGCCGCGGCCGGCCGTGGCTTGCAGGCGATCATTGCAGGCGCCGGCGGCGCGGCGCATTTGCCCGGCATGCTGGCCGCCAAAACCACCGTGCCGGTGCTTGGCGTGCCGGTGGCCAGCCGGCATCTGCAGGGGCTCGATTCGCTCTACAGCATCGTGCAAATGCCCAAAGGCATACCAGTCGCCACCTTCGCGATCGGCCACGCCGGTGCCGCCAATGCGGCGCTGTTTGCGCTGGCCATGCTGGCCCTGCACGACAGCACGCTGGCCGGCAAGCTGCAGGCTTTCCGCACGGAACAGACTGCGGCAGCGCACGCCATGACATTGCCCGGCGCATGAAATCGCCTGTCCTTCCCGGGGCCACGCTCGGCGTGATGGGCGGCGGCCAGCTCGGCCGCATGT
>JAHFQQ010000189.1 GCA_023259235.1 Polaromonas sp.
CCACAATCCGGCTCGGCTCCAGCGTCACGCCCGGCTTGGGAACGACGACGGCCACGCCCACTTCGCCAAAGTCGGGGTGCGGCACCCCGACCAGCGCGCTTTCCGCCACGCCAGGCATGTCGTTGATATAGCCTTCCACCTCGGCCGGATAGACGTTGTAGCCACCGCTGATGATCAAATCCTTGCTGCGCCCGACAATGGTGATGTAGCCACGCTCGTCTATGTGGCCGACATCGCCGGTTTTGAAGTAGCCATCCGCCGTGAATTCCTCAGTGGTTTTTTCAGGCATGCGCCAGTAGCCCTTGAAAACGTTCGGTCCCTTGACCTGAATGCCGCCGATCTCGCCAGCCGGCACGGGCTGGCCGTCATCGCCCCGCACCCGCAGGCTCACGCCCGGCAGCGCCAATCCAACGGTGCCGCCGCGCCGCTCCCCGCCCTGGTAGGGATTGGAGGTGAGCATGGCGGTTTCAGACATGCCGTAGCGCTCCAGAATGGTGTGGCCGGTGCGCCGCTGCCACTCATGGAACGTCTCGATCAGCAAGGGGGCCGACCCCGAAATGAAAAGGCGCATGTTGCGGCAGGCCTCGCGACCGAGCGCCGGCTCGGCCAGCAGGCGCACATAGAGCGTCGGCACCCCCATGAACACGGTGGCCTCGGGCAGCTTTGCCAGCACCAGCCCGGCATCAAATCTGGCCAGCCAGATCATCTTGCTGGCATTGAGCAGCGCCCCGTGAATGGCCACGAACAGTCCATGAACGTGAAAAATGGGCAAGGCGTGAATCAGCACATCGCCTTTTTTCCAGCCCCAGTAGTCTTTAAGCACCCGCGCGTTGCTGAGCAGGTTGCCGTGCGACAGCATGGCGCCCTTGCTGCGGCCAGTGGTGCCGCTGGTATAGACAATCGCCGCCAGGTCGTCGGCGCGCATTAGCGCCGTCTCGTGCTGATCGCTGCAGTGCGCGGCGCGATCAAGCAACGAGCCGCTGCGGTCGTCATCCAGCGTGAAGACGTTGCGCGTGCCCGCCTTGAAGGCGATTTTGCTGACCCAGCCGAGATTTTTGGCGGTGCAGACCACCACGGCGGGCTCCGCGTTGCCAATGAAGTACTCCGTCTCGGCGCTCTGGTACGCGGTATTCAACGGCAGGAATACATACCCGGCACGCAAGGTGGCCAGGTACAGCAGCATCGCTTCGACCGATTTTTCAACCTGCGCGGCCACCCGGGCACCCGCCGGAAGCCCGAGCGACGCAAGCAGATTGGCCAGCATGGCGGTGGCGCGATCCAGATCACGCCATGAATAACACAGTCCGATGTCGGTTTCAACCGCGACTGCATCGAGCGAGGCGGGAAAGGCTGTTCGCAGCGCTGCAAACAAGTTGTGGTTTTTCATGGATTGCCTGATTTTGGCGCCTGCATGGCGATCAGCGATTGAAACAGGGCTGGCGCTTTTCAAGAAACGCCGCCACGCCTTCGCGGTGCTCGGCGGAGTCTGCATAGCGATAGGCAGTAGCTATCAAATTGGTAGCTGCCTTGTCATTGAACACGGGGGCCAGAGCCCTGAATGTCTGCTTGTTCAGGCGAGCCGCCTGCGCCGCCAGGTGGTTGAAGCGGCTGACGCAATCGAGCGCTGCCTGGCTTGCTCCGCTGGCCGGCACCACCTTGTTGAGGAAGCCGCGCTGCTTCATTTCGGCCGCGTCCAGTACCGCCGCGGACAGCAGCATCTCGCGGGCGGTGAGTTCACCGGCGGCGCGCATCACCAGGGCCGCCTCGCGCGGCGCCATGGGAAAACCGAGCCTGGCAATCGGCGCACCAAAACGCGCCGTGTCACCGGCTATCCGGATGTCGCAGCAACTGGCAATTTCAACACCAGCGCCCATGCAGTTGCCCTCGATCAGTGCCACGATGGGCAGATCGCAGTCGAGCATGGCCTGCAACCCGCCCCACACGTCGTTTTCATGGAAGTCGCGCAGGCTGGTTTCGTCAAAGCGAAAACCCGCATACTCGGAAATATCGCCGCCAGCGCAAAAGTGACCGGCTTCACCGCAAACCAGCACGCAACGCAGATCACTGCGTGGCTCGATGGTCCTGAAAACCGAGCGCAACTCTCGCCACATGGCCCGCGACATGGCACCGAGCTTGCCAGGGTGCGAAAGCGTCACGCGTGCAACCGGGCCGGATATATCGAGCAATATGCCGCCGCTCATAGGCTGCTCGTCAACCAGGCGGCGTTGCGGCGCCGGGCAACGCAAACCGAAGTACGCCGTGAGCCCTTTGCGTGAAAGCTGGATGTCATGCTTTTTTCGTCATTGTGAAATAAAAGAAAACGGGATCAACACCCGGCATGGTTTAAAAATACAAATCCCCAATACTCCGCGAGACAGGAATTTTCCCCTGTGCAAGCAAGGTACGATGCTTGTCCAGGCGCCCCGGGTCATAGAGGTAATTCACCATCAGGCCATAAGACTGTTTAAGCCCCTTGGGCGAAGTATCGCCAGCCCAGTTGAGCCGCTCGATCCGCGCGCCATTGCCCAGATGAAAGCGCGCCACCGGGTCAACAAGCCTGCCTTCATCAAGTGCGCGCCCCAGGTAGTGCGCCGCGCATTTCAGCAGCACCAGGCGGATCAGCGATTTCCCGGGCAAGGCCAGCGCGTCTTCAGCGGCCGACAGAAAAGAAGCCGCCGTGAGTGGCTCAACACCAATGGCGTGGCCCATTACCGCACGATCCTTCGCTTCCAGCTTTTCCAGCATGGCAGCCGCATTCCTGCCGAGCCAGCTTCGAAACCCCGGCATCGGCGAGAGCGTGGCAAATGTCCTGAGCCTTGGAAACTCTTCCTTGAGTGCCTCAACCACGCGCTTGATCAGCGAGTCGCCGAAACTCACGCCGCGCAAGCCGGCTTGCGTATTGCTGATGGAATAAAAAATCGCCGTGCCCGCCTTTTTGATAGCCACCGGCGCCGCGAGCTCGTCAAGCAGCGGCATGATCTCCGCGGCCATTTGATCCATCAGCGCCACTTCGACAAAGATCAGCGGCACATCGGGCAGACGCGGGTGGAAAAACCCGTAGCAGCGCCGGTCGCTGTCGAGCCGGTTCTTGACATCGGCCCAACCCTTGATGGCATGCACGGCTTCATACTGGATAAGCTTTTCAACCATCGAGGCGGGAGAGTCCCAGCTGATGCGGCGCAGTTCCAGAAAAGCCACATCAAACCAGGTTGCAAACAGGTTTTCGAGTTCCGCATCAAGGGCGAGCAGACGTTTGTCGGATCTCAGGCACGACAATAATTCGGCCCGCATGTCCACCAGAAACTGCATGCCTTCCGGAAAAACCGAAAAGCGCTGCAGCAAGCGGGTTCGCGGCGACACAAACGCCCTGCGCAGCCGGATCTCGGCCTGCCCTTCATCAGCCGTGCCAATTGCGGCTTCGTACTGCCCGCGCGCCGCAGCCACCTTTTCGGCATTGGGCCCAAACCGGTCACTCATGAGCAGCCACACATCCTGGCGCTGTTCGATCGGTGCGCCGCCATACCACTGGGCAAAAACCCTGGCGCGCCGGCCGCCCTCCACTTCGCTCACTTGCGGCTCCACAATCGCCTGCAGTTCCGTCAGGGTGCGACGCAAGGCGCGCGGAGACAGCGCCTCCGGCTTGCGGCGCAGCGTGGCTTGCAAACGCTCAGAAACGGGGCGTCGCCCGACACCAGACGTAGCTGCAGCGTCTTTTGCAGCTGTCCGGGCTTTTTCCGGAGCTGCCGCGAACAGCGCAAGGCTGCGAGCAAACCAGTCAGCGGCGCTCATGATGCCCGCCTGGAGTGCTGGCCGCAGGCGGACTCGCGGGAGGAGGCGCCGGCATCTTGATGCTGAAAATGATGAACAAGTCGCATGATCCAGATTCTCTACGCTGATGACGCTTCACTCTCCTTCCCTGCGTAAAACCGTGGAAGGCAAGCCCCGCATCAATTCATGAGCTATCACATCAATAGCTGACTATGCTCTGTTTATTGGGGTGAAACACGCCTGGAAGCCCAGATCCAGAGCCAGGCTCCAGCCGCGATCATTGGCAGGCTCAACCACTGGCCCATGCTCATGCCCAGGGCGAGAACGCCAAGAAAATTGTCAGGCTCGCGGAAAAATTCAGCAATAAAGCGGAACATGCCATAGCCCACCAGAAAGGCCCCTGAAACCTGCCCCAGCTTGCGGGGCTTGCGGGCGTACAGCCACAGCAGCACAAACAGCAGCAAGCCTTCCATCAGGAACTGATAAACCTGCGATGGATGCCGCGGCAGCATCGAGCCGCTTTCAGGAAAGACCATGCCCCAAGGCAAATCCGGGCTACTGAAACGTCCCCAAAGTTCACCATTGATGAAATTGCCAACACGCCCGGCAGCCAGCCCTGTTGGCACGCAAGGCGCAATAAAATCCATGACCTGAAGCCAGGGCCGCTGGCGCGTGCGGGCAAACCAGAGCTGCGATACCAGCACGCCCAGCATTCCGCCATGAAAGCTCATGCCGCCCTGCCACACCGCAAAAATCTCCAGCGGGTGCGTGAGGTAGTAGCCCGGCTTGTAAAACAGGCAATAGCCCAGCCGCCCGCCGATCACCACGCCCATGACTCCCAGAAACAGGATGTCTTCAATCTCCTTGCGCGTCCAGGCGCCAGGGCCGGTGATGGACGCGTAGGGCTGGTGCCGCAGACGCCGGGTGGCCAGAAAAAAGAACAGTCCAAAAGCCGCCAGGTAGGTCAGGCCGTACCAGTGAATGGCCAGTGGACCAAGCTGAAGAGCGATTGGATTGATGTGCGGATAAATGAGCATGGAAGCATTTTGCTTGAAATCAGGAAGGCACCTGGCCGATAAACGCTACGAACCGCTTGAGCACCGGGTTGACGCTCGCGGGTGACCAGACCAGACTGGTCTCACATCCGGGCACTCCCCGGCAGGTCGCCCGTGCGCTCCGCACGTCAGCCAGCCTGGACGCCACTTTACCCGCGGCACGGCGCGGCGGCTTGCCTGGCGATACGTTGCGATAAACCACGCCTGGCCGCTGAAACTGCCGCACACTTTCAGGCACCCACGCAATGCCAAGGCCGGCGGACACCAGATTCACAATGGTTTGCATCTGGATGGCTTCCTGCGCCACGCGCGGCATCTGCCCGGCAGCGTGGTACATGGCAAAAATTGCATCGTACAGGGAAGGCAAAATACTGCGTGGAAAAATCACCAGGGACTGGCCCAGCAGATCATTGAGCGTGAGCTCGCCCCTCAATGCCAGGGCGCTTTGCGCCGGCAGCGCCACCACCAGAGATTCCCTGGCAATGCGCTTGCAGGTCAGGCCGGACGGGGCAAATCCCGGTGAATGCAGCATAAACCCGGCGTCGATTTCGCCGCGCTCAAACGCCTGAAGCTGGACATCACCGGTTGCTTCGATCAGTTCCAGGTGGACCTTCGGATACTGTTCCCGAAAGGCCAGCACCCAGCGCGGCAGCAAATCAAACCCGGCAGTGGACACAAAAGCAAGCCGCAGGCGGCCCGCCTCGCCGTCTGCGCTGGCGCGCGCAATATCGGGCAGCGCCGCTGCGCGGGCCAGCAAATCGCGCGCCTGCGGAAGCAGGGCGGCGCCTGCCGCCGTGAGTTGAACGCTGCGCTTGGTGCGGTCAAACAGTTTCAGCCCCAGCGTGGCTTCGAGCTGTGCAATACCCTGGGTCAGCGGCGGCTGCGTCATGTTCAGATGCCGCGCCGCGCGGCTGAAATGGAGTTCTTGCGCCACGGCAATAAACTGGCGCCACTGTCTCAGTTCAATCAATGCAGGCTTGCGAAAATCAGCAGTATCTGTCATATGCTGTACATATTAATGCACCGCAAACAATAGATTGGAAAAAATCGGCCAAAGCCCGCATACTTGATCCTTCCATAACCCGCCAACAAGACATTTCATGGACACCACCAAACCCAACCACCAGCTCAACTCCCGCAGCAAAAACATCACCGAAGGCAAATCGCGCGCGCCCAACCGCTCCATGTACTACGCCATGGGCTACGAGGCCGACGACTTCAAGAAGCCCATGATCGGTGTCGCCAACGGCCACAGCACCATCACGCCGTGCAACAGCGGCCTGCAAAAGCTGGCGGATGCGGCCATTGCCGCCATTGAAGCGGGCGGCGGCAACGCCCAGGTCTTCGGCACCCCGACGATTTCCGACGGCATGGCCATGGGCACCGAGGGCATGAAGTATTCGCTGGTCAGCCGCGAAGTGATTTCCGACTGCATCGAAACCTGCGTGCAGGGCCAGTGGATGGACGGTGTGCTGGTGATTGGCGGCTGCGACAAGAACATGCCCGGCGGCCTGATGGGCATGCTGCGAGCCAATGTACCTTCCATTTTTGTCTATGGCGGCACCATTTTGCCGGGACACTACAAGGGCCAGGATCTCAACATCGTGAGCGTGTTCGAAGCGGTCGGTGAAAACGCGGCTGGGCGCATGAGCGACGAAGACCTGCTGCAAATCGAACGCCGCGCCATTCCCGGCACGGGCAGCTGCGGTGGCATGTACACAGCCAACACCATGTCCAGCGCCTTTGAAGCACTCGGCATTTCACTGCCCTACTCCAGCACCATGGCCAACCCGCACGAGGAGAAAGTGGACTCGGCCAGGGAATCCGCCAGGGTCCTGATCGAGGCCATCAGAAAAGATATCAAGCCGCTTGACATCGTCACCAGGAAATCCATTGAAAACGCCGTGGCAGTCATCATGGCCATCGGTGGCTCGACCAACGCCGTACTGCACTTTCTGGCCATCGCACATGCGGCCGGCGTGGACTGGACGATTGAAGACTTCGAGCGCGTGCGCCAAAAAACGCCGGTACTGTGCGACCTGAAGCCTTCCGGCAAATACCTGGCGGTGGATTTGCATCGCGCCGGCGGTATTCCGCAGGTCATGAAAATGCTGCTGGCCGCCGGACTTTTGCATGGCGACTGCCTGACTATTTCCGGCCAGACCATTGCACAGACGCTCAAGGACATACCCGATACGCCGCGTGCCGACCAGGACGTGATTCGTCCCATGAGCCGGCCCATGTACGCCCAGGGACACCTGGCCATCCT
>JAHFQQ010000190.1 GCA_023259235.1 Polaromonas sp.
ACATTGGCCACGAACGCCTCCAATCCGTCGTTGTTAAAGCCCAGGCGGTTGATCAGGGCGTGAGCCTCGGGCAGGCGGAACATGCGTGGCTTGGGGTTGCCGGGCTGCGCCTTGGGGGTGACGGTGCCGACTTCGATAAAGCCAAAGCCCATGGCGGCCAGACCGTCAATGCAGCGCGCATTTTTATCCAGTCCGGCCGCCAGACCGATCCGGTTGGGAAACTTCAATCCCGCCAGATCTAGCGGATCGCTGACCTTGCTGCCGCAATAGGCCAGCGCCAGCGGCGTGCCCTGGGTGCGCGCCAGCGAGGCGATGGTCAGCTCATGAGCGATTTCAGGGTCAAGGCCAAATAAAAAGGAACGAGCCAGCGCGTAGGGGATGAGGGACATTGGATAATTCAGGATGATTGCGCTGGATTGTCGCAAAAACCGGCACTGTTCTACATTCTTCTCTGCAAGGCCCAACATGACCCAAGATGAGCTTAAAACCCTGGTCGGCCAGGCCGCCCTGTATTACGTCGAGGCCGGCAGCATTGTCGGTGTCGGCACCGGCTCCACCGTCAATAAATTCATCGATGCGCTGGCTGCGATGAAGGACCGTATTGCCGGAGCGGTGTCCAGTTCGGAGGCTTCCACCGAGCGTCTGCAGGCGCTGGGCATCAGGGTGTTTGATGCCACGGAAGTGGACGAGCTGGCGGTGTACATTGACGGCGCGGATGAAATTGACCATGCCGGCTACATGATCAAGGGCGGCGGTGCGGCGCTGACGCGCGAAAAAATCGTCGCCGCGCAGTCGCGCCAGTTTGTTTGTATTGTCGACGAGTCCAAATACGTTGCCACGTTGGGCCGTTATCCGTTGCCCGTGGAAGTGATCCCCATGGCTGCGAGGCGCATTGCGCGGCAGTTTGCAGCGCTCGGCGGCACGGCGACGCTACGTCTGAAAGATGGCGTGCCACTGGTTACTGACAACGGCCAGCAGATCCTGGACGTCACTGGCCTGAAAATCAGCCATCCACTGGGGTTTGAGTCCCAGGTGAGTCAATGGCCTGGCGTCGTCACCGTGGGTGTGTTTGCGTTCCAGAAGGCCAACATATGCCTGCTGGGCACGCCTGACGGCGTCAAGACGCTGACGTTTTAGGCCGCGCTAGAACTTGATGCCAGCGGGGTTGTCGGTGGGCGCTGCCATGGGGGGAACCGGGCGTTCGGCAGTTTCGTTTTGGCTGGTGGCACTGGCGGCAGCGGCCGGGGGTGCTGCCTTGGCTACGGCAACCAATGGCGTCGGCGCCGGCAGGCGATAGCTGGAAGGCAATATCGATGATTCAGGGTAACCCGCGGCGCTCAGGTACTGCGTCCATGCGGCATCGGAGAATCCCTTGAGTTGCTGGCTTCCAATGGTCATGAACGGCAGCGAGGAGGCGCCACTCAAACGCTGGAGAGTCTGCACATCCTCATTGGTTGTCACCGTTTTTTCGGTAAACGGGATGCCGCGGCTGGTCAACAGGGAGCGGCCGGCACCGCAGGGTACGCAGTTGTTGCCAGTGTACAGGGTGACCGGATATTTGGCGGCGATTTGCCGCAATTCAAAAGGCAGCGCTGCCGGAACTTGCGCACCCGCCGAGCCGGCCATGGTAGCGCTGACTTTTGCATTGCTGGCCGGCGGCGGCTGGTCAGAAAAGGTCACCTTGCCATCTGGCCCGACACTGCGGTAAACCTGCTGGGCCTGGGACATCGGTGCAAAAAAACTGCCCGCCAGGACCACCAGGATCCAAAGAGTATTTTGGGCCACAGACTTGACAGCATTTGATTTCATGATTTTCAATCGGTCTTGAACACGGGTTGCACCGGCCTTCACGCCATGCCCAGATGGCGCAGCAACGCATCGAGCGAGGGTTCGCGCCCCCTGAAGGCCTTGAACGATTCCATCGCGGGGCGGCTTCCGCCAGCTTCCAGAATCGCCTGCCGGTATTTTCTACCGGTTTCAACCGTCACGGTGGTCTTGCCGGCCTCTTCCCCGCCGTTTGCCTTTGCTGTTTCTTCAAACGCCGCATAGGCATCGGCCGACAGTACCTCGGCCCATTTGTAGCTGTAATAGCCTGCGGCATAGCCACCGGAAAAAATGTGGCTGAAAGTATGCGGGGTGCGGCTGTAGGACGGCATCGCAATGACTGCCGTTTCCTTGCGCACTTCAATAAGCAGGCCCATCGGGTCGTCCGAAGGCTTGTGCGAGGTATGCAGCAGCATGTCGTACAGCGAAAACTCGACTTGACGCAGTGTCTGCATGCCGCTCTGGAAGTTTTTGGCAGCCAGCATCTTGTCGAAAAGCTCGCGCGGCAGCGGCTCACCGGTGTCCACATGAGCAGTCATGTGCTTGAGCACCTGCCATTCCCAACAGAAGTTCTCCATGAACTGGCTGGGCAGTTCGACCGCGTCCCATTCGACTCCGCTGATACCCGACACATCGTGCTCGTCGACCTGTGTCAGCATGTGGTGCAGACCATGACCGAACTCGTGGAATAGCGTGGTCACGTCGTCGTGGGTCAGCAATGCAGGCTTGCTGCTCATGCCCTCGGCAAAATTGCAGACCAGATGCGCTACCGGCGTTTGCAGCCTGCCGGTGTCAGGGCGCAGCCAGCGGGCCCGCGCATCGTCCATCCAGGCGCCGCCGCGCTTGCCGGTTCGAGCCGCTGGATCAAGATAAAACTGGCCCATGAGCCGGCCATTGCGTTCAATGCGGTAAAACTCGACGCCTGGCTTCCATACCGGGGCCGAGTCCCTGCGGATGGCGACTTCAAACAGGGTCTCCACAATTTTGAACAGTCCCGCCAGCACTTTGGGGGCGGTGAAATACTGCTTGACCTCCTGCTCGCTGAAGGCGTAGCGCGCTTCCTTGAGCTTCTCACCAATGTAGGTGTAGTCCCAGGGCTGGGGATCGGACTGGTTCAGCTTCTCGCGCGCAAAGGCGCGCAGGTCGGCAACATCCTTTTCCGCATAGGGTCGGGCGCGCCGGGCCAGATCACGCAGAAAGGTGATCACCTCTTCGGGTGACCGGGCCATTTTGGCCACCAGCGACACTTCACCAAAATTGCGGTAGCCCAGCAGTTGCGCCTCTTCGAGCCGCAGCGCGAGCATCTCGCGCATCACGGCGCTGTTGTCAAAACGACTGAATTCGGCCGGCGCCTGGTCGCTGGCCCGCGTGGTGTAGGCCTTGTAGAGTGTTTCGCGTAGCGCCGAGCTGTCGGCAAATTGCATCACGGGCAGGTAGCACGGCATTTTCAGGCTGAGCCGGTAGCCTGTCTTGCCTTCGGCCTGTGCCTGCGCGCGGGCAGTTTCCAGCACGTCGGCGGGGATGCCAGGGACTTCATCGGCGGTGGCGTAGTAGGCAAAGGCATCCGTTGCATCGAGCGCGTTTTCGCTGAATCGCTGGCTCAGTTCGGCCTGACGTTCCTGGATGCGGGCGAAGCGTTCCTTGGCCGTACCGGTCAACTCGGCGCCGGACAGCACAAAATTCCGGACGGCATTTTTATGCGCCTGGCGCTGTTCGCCATTGAGCGTGCTCGCATCGATGGCCTTGTATTTGGCGTACAGGCGTTCATCTGCCCCCAGACGTGTCCAGAATCCGGTCACCCGCGGCAGGGCGGCGTTATAGGCGGCGCGCAGCTCGGGTGTGTCTGCCACGCTATTCAAATGGCTGACGGCACCCCAGGCGCGGCCCAGTTTTTCCCTGGCGACATCGAGGACGCGTGAAATTTCGCTCCAGGAGGCTGGAAAATCAGGCGCGGTCACCTGTTCAAGCGCAGCATCCGCCTCGACCAGCAAGGCGTCAATTGCGGCACCAACGTGTTCAGGCAGGATGCGATCAAACAGTGGAAGATCGGAAAAATCGAGAAGTGGATTGGTCATGCAGCGTAATTATGGGCGAGCAGGGCGGATAAAAAGGGCTGGGAAGGTTTAGCTGGGTCAGTCGGCCCTGCAACTGGCCGGCAACGCAGGCTAGCGGCTCAATCTTGCGAGCGCTTCTTCACGCTGCGCTGTTTCGGCTTGGCGCGTTTGACACTGCCGCCCGGGGTGAGTCGCTGGTTGCCGAGCACGCGCAGGGTCTTGACCTCGGGCCGCTGGCCATAGCGCGAACTGTTTTTCAGTACCTTGATGTCGCGCGGGCCTGGCATCCGGTCAGGGTTTTCCTTTTTTTCCTTTTCGGGCAGAGGCCGCCACAGCACCAGCAGTTTGCCAATGTGCTGGATCGGCGCAGCATCAAGATCGTTGGCCAGTCGCTGGAAAATCTCTTCACGGATGGCCCGGTCGTCAGACTGTACCCGCACTTTGATGAGTCCGTGCGCGTTGAGCGCTGCGTCGATTTCCTTTTTGACGGCAGCAGTCAGGCCGGCGGAGCCAATCATCACCACCGCGTTGAGGTGGTGTGCGTCGGCGCGGTGATCCTTGCGCTGGGCGGGAGTAAGTTGTATTTGAGCCATACCTCAATTATCGGGGGTGCCCACGGGAGGACAATAGCCAGCATGAAAGTAAGCCAAAAAATAGTCACGGCGGAGGGTGCCAGGGCGAGCCAGAAGGGCAAAAAGCTTAACAAGGCGTGGTTGCACGAGCACATCAATGACCCGTATGTAAAACTTGCCCAGAAGGACGGCTACCGCGCCCGCGCCGCTTATAAATTGAAGGAAATCGACGAAACGCTCGGATTGATCAGGCCCGGCGACCGCGTGGTGGATCTCGGCAGCACTCCCGGTGCCTGGAGCCAGTACGTGCGGCGCAAGCTCTCGCCTGACGGGGCAGCGGCGGGCGCGCTCAACGGCGGCATCATTGGGCTGGACCTGCTGCCGATGGAGCCCATTGAGGGCGTAGTCTTTATCCAGGGTGATTTTCGCGAGCCGGAGGTGCTACGGAAACTTGAGCATGCTTTGTCCGCTGACAAGGGACATTGCAGGGTTGACCTTGTTATTTCGGACATGGCCCCGAATCTGTCCGGGATTGAATCGGCCGACGCGGCGCGTATTGCCCATCTGGTTGAACTGGCGGTGGATTTCGCCCAGAATCACCTGAAACAGGACGGTGTGCTGGTTGCCAAGCTGTTCCACGGGAGCAGCTATGACGAACTGGTCAAGCTGTTCCGGGCGACGTTCAAGACGGTCAAGTCCATGAAACCCATGGCATCGCGTTCCAATTCATCCGAGACCTTCCTGATCGGGCGGGATCTGAAGAGCAGGGCAGACACGGGTCGATAGAAGGAGCGTGGTGGCAGAAACCACTAAACCCGCTTCAAGTCAAGGGATGCGACCCGGTTTATGGGTTTTTGCCCTTGAAACGCCTAAAATCAGGCGCATGTTCCATCTTCTGGCAGTTGACTTCTTACATCGGAGTAGTCCTTGAACAATCAGTGGTTTTCGAAAATTGCAATCTGGCTGGTGATCTCCATGGTGCTGTTCACCGTGTTCAAGCAATTTGATACGCGCGGTAGTGCCGGCTCGAACTATATGGGGTATTCCGATTTTCTCGAGGAAGTGCGCGCCAAGCATATCAAGACGGCAACCATCTCGGAAAGTCAGAGCGGAACGGACATCTCCGCCACCACCACCGACGACCGAAAAATTCGTACCACGGCAACTTATCTCGACCGTGGTCTGGTGGGCGACCTGATCAACAACGATGTGAAATTTGATGTCAAGCCGCGCGAAGAGGGGTCGTTACTCATGACCCTGCTGGTCAGCTGGGGTCCCATGCTGCTCTTGATTGGCGTCTGGATTTACTTCATGCGACAGATGCAGGGCGGTGGCAAGGGCGGCGCGTTCAGCTTTGGCAAATCCAAGGCCCGAATGCTCGACGAATCCACCAACCTGGTTACTTTTGCGGATGTCGCTGGCTGCGACGAGGCCAAGGAAGAAGTCAAGGAAGTCGTTGATTTTCTCAAGGATCCCCAAAAGTTTCAGAAGCTCGGTGGCCGGATTCCGCGCGGCTTGCTGCTGGTTGGACCTCCGGGCACCGGGAAAACCCTGCTTGCCAAAGGCATCGCCGGCGAGGCCAAGGTTCCGTTTTTCTCGATTTCCGGCTCTGATTTCGTGGAAATGTTTGTCGGCGTAGGCGCGGCCCGGGTACGGGACATGTTTGAAAACGCCAAGAAAAACGCGCCTTGCATCATCTTTATCGACGAGATCGATGCCGTCGGGCGTCAGCGTGGCGCGGGTCTGGGTGGAGGCAACGATGAGCGTGAACAGACGCTGAACCAGATGCTGGTCGAGATGGACGGCTTCGAGACCAATGTGGGCGTCATTGTGGTGGCAGCCACCAACCGCCCTGACATTCTGGACTCGGCTTTGCTGCGTCCCGGCCGTTTTGACCGCCAGGTGTATGTCACCTTGCCCGACATTCGCGGTCGCGAGCAGATTCTGAATGTGCACATGCGCAAGGTTCCGCTTGGCCAGGATGTCAACGCCGGTGTAATTGCCCGCGGCACGCCCGGCATGTCCGGCGCCGACCTGGCCAACCTCTGCAATGAAGCCGCGCTCATGGCGGCAAGGCGCAACGCGCGCACCGTTGAGATGCAGGACTTTGAAAAGGCCAAGGACAAAATCCTGATGGGCCCCGAGCGCAAGAGCATGGTCATGCCCGAGGAAGAGCGCCGGAATACAGCCTACCACGAGTCCGGCCATGCCTTGCTCGGCAAGCTGCTGCCCAAGTGCGACCCCGTGCACAAGGTGACCATCATCCCGCGGGGCCGTGCGCTGGGCGTCACCATGAGCCTGCCCGCGCAAGACCGCTACAGCTATGACCGCGAATACATGCTCAGCCAGATCAGCATGCTGTTCGGCGGCCGGATTGCCGAGGAGGTGTTCATGAACCAGATGACCACCGGCGCCAGCAATGACTTTGAACGCGCCACGGCGCTGGCCCGCGACATGGTCACGCGTTATGGCATGACCGAAGCTCTGGGCCCCATGGTGTATGCCGAAAACGAAGGCGAAGTGTTTTTGGGCCGCTCGATCACCAAGACCAACAACGTCAGCGAATCAACCATGCAGAAGGTTGATATGGAAGTGCGCCGCATCATCGACCAGCAGTACGCACAGGCACGCAAGCTGAT